>CANQDY010000119.1 GCA_947593895.1 uncultured Bacilli bacterium | reverse complement strand
TCTTCCTCACCAAAGAAGATTTTTCCTGATGTTGGTTTTTGTAATCCCGAAAGCATGTAAAGCGTTGTCGATTTACCACATCCAGAAGGTCCCAATAAGCCAATTAATTTGCCATCTGGAATTTCAAAGTCGAAATTATTGACAGCAACAACATCCCCGGATTTTTTGTTGGGGAAAACTTTTGTCAAGTTTTTAATTGTAACTTTCATAAGTTAAAAATTTTTTCCTCCTTATTTTTTGCCACTAATTATGAATTCAAACTACTTGGTGAATAAATTATTTAAATCAACATAAAAGTGAAACAGCCCTTTTAGACAATCATATTTTATCATAGATAAGCTTATAAAGAAATATCCAAAAATAAAATTAGTTGTCCTTATATTTTAGCTTTGATAGTTCCTCTTGTGTCGAACAAATAATTTGACTTGCAGTATCAACTGGAATTGTTTTGGCAATTAAATCTGGGAGGTTTTGTTTACTCTTAGTAATGAAAATAGTCCCAATGTTGACGATTTCAATAATCATGAAGAACAAAGTATAAAGAAGTCCTCCATTTGATATCATTGCCAAAAAAATTAAAATGGTTGGAATCATTGCAAGTACTAAAAATTCCCCCATCAAAGCCCGTATAAAAATTTGCCTGTTAGATACTTTAACTTCGTTTATTGAAATTAAACTAACACCCATAAGTCTTTTACCTATCGTTCTTCCATTTTTAAAAATTAACGGCATTCCAAAATCCAAAATCATAATGCTACAAAATAAACCTATCGATAAAATTATTATTGATAATTGATTTACTTGTTGATATTGATTAACTGCATTTTTATCATTTCCAAAATTTTTCCACGCAACATTACATGGATCATTATCATCATTTGGCTTTAATTCACAAAAGGTTTCATTACCTTTTTCATCAGTTACATATACCTCGTGGATCCGATAATAATCATTTAATTTGTCCATACTTTTATCATAACCAACAATTAAAGAAGTTAAAAACATGATTCCTACCGCTAAAGTCACCATTAAAATTATATCTAATAACCAAGCGCAAAATCTTCTTGCCAAACTTGCTTTATTCAAAGTATAGACCTTATTACTCATTCTTTGAATCCTCTTGATTTTTACTTTTTTTACTATTATCTTGTACAATAGTTTGTACTTCTCCATCATATAATTCTTGATCTAATGAAGAAAAACTATCAACAACAATTTGTCTTCTTGTATTACTTTCTGTTGGAAATAAGGTAATATCTACTACTGTTGTACCAACTATAAAATCATGCAATGATTGTTCTTTTTTACTCACAAGGGCTAATACTAAAGAAAAAATTGGAATAACGCCAAAAGAAATCACTCCTAATAAAATTTCCCCTAGAATAAATACAATTGATCTAAAAACAAGTTTAATCCATGTACAATGGTAATCACCATTAAGAGAAATTATGTAAAGTTGAAGAAGTTTCTTACCTAATGTTTGCCCATTTTTTAAGACCAAAGGTAAAGCAATATAATTTATTATTGCACCAATAACACCAGAAATTAGTAATTCTAAAATTTGATATGAGGTAATTCTAATTGAATAATCTAAATATGCGCTATTTTTGGAAAGAATTTTTGTACATTGATTATTTAAAATTGTTTCATAAACAATAGCCATTTCCTTTTCATCTTTAATTGGAATATAAGTATTTGTTGCTTCATCATATTCAAAATATTTTTTATACTCATTAGCTTTCAAGTCCGTATAATTTTTTATTTCATCATATTTTTCATAGAATATAGTAAGCTTCTCATCATAATCTTCGGAAATAAATGTTAAATTATCAAAATTAGTTCCTTTAAAAATACCACTTTCCATTGCGATATTATAATATTCTTGCTTGCACCTCTTCACATCTGAAAAAGAATTGATGATTGGATTAACTATAACTGATATCAAGAATAAAAAACAAACAAAAACAAAAAAGTCGATAATATAGGCACATATCCTCTTTAACATCGGGGCCTTTAACATTATGACTTCATGTTTTTGCATTTTCAATTCTTCCTCAATAGATATTATCGCACATAATTGTTATTTTAACAATTGTCATTTTTATTTTCCGTACTTCCAGTTTCTATCTTATTTTCATTATTAACTTTTTTATCTAATTCAACTGTAATAATGTCTTCTTTTTCAACATCTTTTAAGTCTACATTTTCATAGACAATTGTACTTGCTAAGAAATCATCGATTGACCGACCTTCTTTTTGAAAAATTGCTGTAATCAAAAATGCTAAAGAGCTAATTCCAAAGGTAAACAGACTAATAAAATGTCCAACAATCACTACTAATGCTTGACGAAGTAAAATTGTAGATTTACTTAATTCAAATCCTTCTTTTATAGAACATACTTTTAAATTGAAAAGTTTTTTCCCTAATGTTTGTCCACCATGCATAAATAAAGGTAAAACGATATAAAAAATAGTAAATGGTGGAATAAATGAAAAGGAAACCATTAACATAGAATAATTATTTAGCTTTGATGCTAATTTGATATTTTCTTCTTCTTTATCAAAAATTTTTGCTTTTGCATCTTTAATTGTTGTAATATAGAAATCACGTACTTTATTTGCGTTAACACCTTCTTTTAAGTTATATGTTCCATCATTATTAATAAATAATCCGGATTGATCTCTAATCTTATTATAATCATCCAATTTTTCTTTAGTTGTATAATATGAAACAACACGGCCTTCATAATAATTAAAATAATCACTAGAAGTTAATTTCTCACCATTAGTAACTTTTGGTTCGATAATATTACATGTATATGTATCCTTATTACATGTATATAAACCTGTTTTTTCTATCGCAGTATAATAATCTTTATATACCTTTTTATAATCTGTTACGGTATTATAGATAGGTTGAATCACAAAAGCAAATAATAAAAAGGATATTATTAAAGACAGAACTAAATCAAATAAATCAGCAACTATTCTTCTGATTCTTGATGGTCTTTTCATTTCTAAAACACGCATGCTTTTCTCCTCTTTTTTTATTATTTATATTATTTCACAAATGCAAATTAAAATCACTATTTTTAATAAAAAAGAGTCGCTTTAAACGACTCTTCTAATTTCAAAAGTATAAATTAATTAAACTATTTGATAATTTCACTGACTGTACCAGCACCGACAGTACGTCCACCTTCACGAATAGAGAATTTTGTTCCCTTTTCAATTGCAACTGGGTGAATTAATTCAACTGTTAATTCAACATTGTCGCCTGGCATAACCATTTCAACACCAGCAGGAAGTGTAATTACACCTGTAATATCTGTTGTACGGAAGTAGAATTGAGGACGATAATTTGATAAGAACGCTGTATGACGTCCACCTTCTTCTTTTGTTAATACATAAACAGAAGCTGTGAATTTTGTATGTGGAGTAACTGATCCAGGTTTTGCAAGTACTTGACCACGGACAACTTCTTCACGATTGACACCTCTTAATAAGATACCAGCGTTATCACCTGCTTCAGCAAAATCAAGTGATTTACGGAACATTTCAATACCAGTAACAACTGATTTACGAGTTTCTTTGATACCGACAATTTCAACTTCTTCGCCCATCTTAACAATACCACGTTCGACTCTACCAGTAACAACAGTACCACGACCTGTAATGGTAATAACATCTTCAATAGCAAGTAAGAATGGTTTATCTGTATCTCTCGCTGGAGCTGGAATGTATGTGTCACATGCATCCATTAAATCCAAAATTGATTGTTCTGCTACTGGATCACCTTCAAGAGCTAATCTTGCAGAGCCACGAATAATTGGAGTATCATCTCCTGGGAATCCATAACTTGATAAGATGTCACGGACATCCATTTCGACTAAGTCGATTAATTCAGGATCATCAACTAAGTCTGTTTTGTTTAAATAAACTACGATGTATGGAACACCAACTTGTCTAGCAAGTAAGATGTGTTCACGAGTTTGTGGCATAACACCATCTGTTGCAGCGACAACTAAGATAGCACCATCCATTTGAGCAGCACCAGTAATCATGTTTTTAACATAGTCAGCATGACCTGGGCAGTCAACGTGAGCATAGTGTCTTGTTGCTGTTTGATATTCGATGTG
>CANQDY010000118.1 GCA_947593895.1 uncultured Bacilli bacterium | reverse complement strand
GCGCTCTCCCAGGTGAGCTACAGCCCCATATATAGACAGCGAACAAACGTTGAATTAACTATAAATGGTCGGGAAAACAGGATTTGAACCTGCGACCCCCTGTTCCCAAAACAGGTGCACTACCAAGCTGTGCGATTTCCCGAATGTTAATATGGCGCGCTAAGCAAGAATCGAACTCGCAACCTCCAGATTCGTAGTCTGACACTCTATCCAGTTGAGCTATTAGCGCAATTGCTAATATAATATACAACTAAGGTTAGTCAATTTCAAGAAAAATTTTGCAAAAATCGAATTCTTGAATGGAGGTTCCTGTCGGATTCGAACCAACGGTCATTGAGTTGCAGTCAATTGCCTTACCAACTTGGCTAAGGAACCGATTCATTCGCGATATTTATAATAGCAAATACCAACTTATATTTCAATTGTTATTTTAATAAATTTAGAGTTTTTGCTATCTAGTATTAGTTTATTTCTTTAATAAAATAAGATGACAAATTTTAGTTTTTATCAATCCTTTTTTATTGTAATAATTTTATTTACATTTCATATTGTATAGAAATTTATTTTGAAATGAAAAAAGTTAACAATCTATTGATTTTTGTTAAAATTTAAGTACTGATCTTAGTTATGATGTAAATGCGTCTGAACTTAAATTATTTTGTTCTCTCTTTTATGAATTTTTGAATTTTCCACTAAAAAAAACAAATAAGATGACATAGGTAATGTTGTTAACAAAATGTGTGGAATCGGATGAATAAACAACTTGTATAGATTTAATAGTGATACCATTTTATTTTTTTAGATAATAAATTTGGTATACTAATTAATTTTACTCGCACTAACGACAATTAACCTACTTATAGACGTTTCAATTATTTTCTTACTCAAAAAAACATATTTTAATAATTCATTTATATATTGATTGAAATAAACTTTAGAATCAAATAACACGAAAATTCTATATTTTTTTGTAAATTTTTTTAAAATAGTGGAATATTTCTATTATGAAATAATACCTAAGATATTATCAAAAACATTGTTTTAAAAATCATACCGAGTGATAATAATCAATAATTAAGATTTTTTATATTTTTTCAGGATATTTTAGTGCTGATATTTCTTATTTTACTTGAATTTGTTTAAACTATTTTTTTGTATCATCAATTTTAATTAAAATTAATTGGATTTATCAGATTTATTATGATAAATCTGCAGAACATTAAAAAAAGATTTTTATAAATCATCATAATGACTGCAATTGAAAAAATAAAACAAACTATTTTTTCAATAGACTTTGTTTAATATTTTTGTAATATCCTTCCATTTACTAATATAATTTGTTTCCAATATCAATAATAATATTATCCAAATTTTTTAATATAAACAAATTCTTTTTAAATCTTTATCAGCAGTATATTAACTAATTTTAACACAAGAAATTATATATTTTTCTTTTTGGTAAATTAACTTGAAGTGATGATTAAATAATTTATAAATAATCAATTTTAATTTTTTTGATTTTTCATTTCATTTAAAACTTCTTTTTAAAAGAAAAAGGCACAATTAACATTAAATAGATTTAATTGCATTTATTTCTATATTTATTATAGGATTAGATTTTGATTTTAAATAAATCTTTTTTTCTATACATAAATCATATAAAATTATTTCGGTGAAAAATATGCAAACGATTTTATCAATTCAAAACATGACATTTAATTTTCCAAATAAAGATATTTTTTCTGATATTACTTTATCTGTATATGAGAAAGATCGAGTTGCATTTATCGGAGCTAATGGGTGTGGAAAAACAACACTCATAAAATTAATATTAGGAAAGCAAACATCAAATAAGGGTAGTATTAATTTATTAAAGGGAATTTCGATTGGATATCTATCACAAGATGTAATTCAAAGTGAAACAAATACACTTTATCAAGAAACCCTTTTAGTTTTTGAAGACTTAATTAGCTTAGAAAAGACACTTCAAGAAATGGAACAAAGAATTGCAAGTGAACCGAATAATCAAGTTTTAATAAATGATTATGGTAAAAAGCAAAATTATTTTATTGAACATCATGGCTATGATTATCACTATTTAATTGATATGTTTTTATCAAAGTTTGGCTTTAAAAAAGAAGATTATGATCGAAAAATAAATACTTTTTCTGGTGGAGAAAAAACTAAAATGTGTTTTGCTAAATTACTTTTATCTAAACCAGATTTATTAATTTTAGATGAACCAACAAATCATTTGGATTTATCAACTATTGAATGGTTAGAAGAATACTTAAAGGGTTATGATGGAACTTTAATATTTGTTTCTCATGATCGTTATTTTATTAATAGCCTGGCTAATAAAATTTATGAGATTGAAAATTATCATTTAAATTATTATAAAGGAAATTATGATTATTATATCAAAGAGAAAAGAACCAGATACGAAACACAATTAAAAGCATATAATAACCAGCAAAAAGAAATCGCCAGGATGAAACGATTTATCGAGTATTTTATGCCAAAACCAAGATTCGTTTCAAGAGTTAAAGACCGGATTAATAAACTAAAACATATGAAAATTATCGATAAACCAGCTGAAGAAGAAAAAGCAATTAAAATTAATTTTCATGGAGAAGCATTGCTTGGAAAAAAGATTATTGAATTTGAACATTTAGATATTGGTTATAACGAAAACTCAGTTTTAATTCACGATATAAATGCTTTGGTTCTAGGTAAAGATCGTATGGCAATAATGGGAGATAATGGAACTGGTAAAACTACTATTTTAAAATGCATTATTGGGTCAATTAAACCAATTAATGGAAAAGTTATTCATTATCGCGATAATCGAATCGGTTATATTGATCAACATCATTTTGATATTAAAGGTTCTATCTCACTGGTCGAAGATTATATGAGTGATTTTCCAATGATGGGAGAAAAAGCAATTTTTAATCATTTAAGTAAATTTAATTTTTTTGATGATGATTTTTTTAAAAGTTTAGATATGCTTTCTGGTGGAGAGAAAATGCGTTTTGCCCTATCAAAATTAATTCTTAAAGAATATGATGTTTTATTACTAGATGAACCAACAAATCATTTGGATATTATTACTAAACAAGCTATAATTCGTGCACTTGATTCATATGAAGGAACAATTATTTTCGTATCTCATGATCGACATTTTGTTGATGAAATCGCTAATAAAATATTATATTTTCATAATGGAAAATCTTATTTTCATAATGGTAATTATCAAGATTTTAAAGAAATTGAGAAGGGTTTATTTGAACTAGATATGCCAGTAACTAAAATAGAATTAAAAAAAGAAATTAAAAAGAAAAATGATAATATTTCCACATGTAAATTAGAAGAAAAAATATCGAAGTTAGAAACTAAAATTGAAAGTTTAAAGAAGAGACAATTTGATGAAGAAGTATATCTAGATAGCAAAAAGATGAAAGAAATTGATGATGAAATTGCTCTATCAGAAACTGAATTAGAAAGGTTATCTGAGGAATATCTCCATAGAACTTAATAATGTAGTTTTCTTAATTTTATTTACAATGTCAAAAATGATTAATTAGTAAAAATTTGTTGATACTATATTGTCTAAATGATAAAATATTATTTGCTTTCAGAGGTGATTAAAAATGTTAATTGATGAAATCAAAAAAGCAAAAATGGTTGCGATGAGAGAAAAAGATAATGATGCTAGAACAATCTATGACATTATTGTTAATAAGTATTTATTACAATCAATTTCATTACGTGAAATGGGAAAAGAAATTGCTGATAGCGATTTAATCCAAATCATTATGAAAACTTTGAAAGAATTAGCTGATGAAAAAGAAGGGTATATTAAAGCAGGAAGACAAGAAACTGCAGATAGCATCACCCATCAAGAAGAAGTAATAAAAAAATATCTTCCACAAATGATGAGTGAAGATGAAATTCGAATAGAAATTGAAAAATTAGATGACAAATCTATTTCTTCAATTATGAAACATTTTAAAACCAATTTTGCTGGAAAAGTTGAAATGTCAATAGTTAGTAAAGTTGCTAAATCACTTTAGTAATTATATTAGGGGTGTAGTTAAATGGTATAGCAACGGTCTCCAAAACCGTTATTGCGGGTTCGATTCCTGCCACCCCTGCCATGAAAGAGAATCTCGTT
>CANQDY010000117.1 GCA_947593895.1 uncultured Bacilli bacterium | reverse complement strand
AAGTTCTTTTATCGGTTTTAATTGACAAAAATATCTTATTAGATGACAATAAACAAAATATCAAATAAAACATTTTTTGTGCAATAATCCATATTATTTATATTTTATCCTGACACTTTAACTTAATATGACTATAGAATTATAAAATATGAGTTATTTATAATAAATTATTTTAAAAAGAATAAAATTTATATAATTTTTTTATCTTCTATATTTTTGAATTAATTTTTTATTTGATGATTTTTGTTTTTAAAATTGTTTTATAATGCAAAAAATATGGGAGTATGGTAGTATTTCAATTGTTATTAAATTTAATAAAATTTAAATTACGATTGTTAGTTATAAGTAGAATTGAGGAGAATATGAATTTGAATTTTAAAAAGTTATTAAAACCATATAAAGATGAATCAATTGAAAACCTGGTTAAATGGGTAAAAATTAGCTCAGTTGATGATCCTTCAACTAGCTCTAAGGAGCATCCATTTGGTGAAGGTGTGGAAAGTGCCCTTAGCTTTATCGCAAAGTTAGCAAAAAAAGAAGGTTTTAATGTTGATCGTTGCGACAATTATTGCACTGAGATTTCTTATGGTGAGGGAAAACTAATATCTGTATTTGCTCATGCTGATGTTGTACCTGCAACTGGTAAATGGGAATATTGTCCTTTTGAAGGAAAAATTGTTAATAATATTATGTATGGACGGGGTACTAGTGATGATAAAGGACCAGCTATGGCCTCATTCTATGCTATAAAAGCATTAAAAGAGAATAATCTTATTAATGGATATAAAGTTAATCTTGTTATTGGAGGCAATGAAGAAAAAGGAGGAAAATGTTTAGATTACTATTTCAATTCTCTTCATAAACCATATCCGGATTATGGATTTACTCCAGATGGTGATTTTCCACTTATTTATGGTGAAAAAGGTATCGGAGGTTATGTCCATCAATATCAATTAAATGATCGAAATATTGTTTCATTTAATGGAGGTATTGCTGTTAATTCGGTAATTGATGAAGCTCATTGTATTATCAAAAAGAATCATAATCTTAAGGAAGATGCGGTTAAGTTTTTTTCAGTTATGAATATTAAATACTCAATTTCTGAAGATGAATCATTTGATGAAATTGTAGTTTATGGACGTTCTGCACATGGAAGTTTACCACATTTAGGTTTAAATGCAGGCTTAATTTTACTTAAATTCTTAGGCTATTTATATAAAGATTCAAATTTAGAAAATCTTGCTGACTGTTATTTAGAAACTACAGGTAAAAAGATGAATGCATATTATGAATCTAAATATTTGCATAATACTACTTATAATGTTGGAATAATGAAATTAGAGAATCGAACCTTAAAATTATATGTTAACTTCCGTTATCCAGAAAATTTAAGTCTAACGGAAGTTAAAGATAAAATAAATGATTTACATCTTGGACATGTCGATGAAATTACTGGTGGAGAGCCGTTATTATTTGATCCAAAATCTAAACTTGTTACAACTTTACTTAAAGTGTATCAAGAAGAAACTGGTGATAAGAAAACTAAGATTAAAACTATCGGTGGAACTTACGCAAAAGAAGCAAAAAATACTATTGCGTTTGGCTCAGCTTTTCCAAATAGAAATGATAAAATTCATGAACCAAATGAAGAAATTCATTTAGAAGATTATTTAAATAGTCAAGCAATTTATGCAAGAGCAATTTATGAATTAGGTAAATTAAAATGAGATTAAAGAGAAAACATTGGTGTGAAAACGCTATAGAAAATAAAAGGGAATATTTAGTAAAGGCAACTGAAATAAGCCAAAATAAATTTCAAGATTTTATAAATTGCAAACACTTAGCTCTAGAAATTGGTTCAGGTAAAGGAGATTTTGCAATTAGTATGGCTAAAAAATATCCGGATATTAATTTTTTAGCAATAGAAATGCAGAGTATGGCGATTGCATACGCTTTAAGAAAAATCCCTGATGAAAAAATTGATAATCTTTTATTTGTTAATGTTGATGCACATTATTTATTTGAACAAATAAAAAATCATAAAGTTGATACGATATTTTTAAATTTCTCAGATCCGTGGCCTAAAAAAAGACAAAATAAACGTAGATTAACCTATCCAACAATGTTAAATGAGTACTATAATATTCTTAGTTTAAATGGGCAATTAATCTTTAAAACAGATAACGATGTTTTGTTTAATGATTCATTAGAATATTTGAAAGAATCAAAATTCAAAGTAGTAATTATTGATTATGATTATGATGGTAAAGATGAATTTGATTCATTAACTGAATATGAAAGTCGCTTTAGAGGGTTAAATATACCGATTAAAAGATTTATTGTGAAGAAGGAGTAAATGGTATGTTATTGAATAAAGATGAATTACAAACACTTGAGGAATTAACTCAAATTTTTGGTCCATCAGGAGATGAAGGATTAGTAAGAGATTATTTAAAAAGACATTATCAAGATCTTGGTTTTAAAACCTATGAAGACAATTTGGGATCAATTTTTACTTTAAAAAAGAGTAAAAATCTAAATGCAAAAAAAGTTTTTTTAGTGGGTCATATGGATGAAGTTGGATTTATGTTAAGTAAAATTTTATCTAATGGATCAGTTATGGCTTTACCACTAGGTGGTCATAATCCCCAAACATTATTATCCAATCGAGTAATTTTAAAAACTCAAAAAGGTAAATTTTTTCATGGATTAATAAATGCTTTACCTCCACATTTATTAAAAGATTCAAGTCATGTGACTCAAATTAATGAGATGGTATTTGATTTTGGATTTACTTCAAAAGAAGAGGCAATAAGTAATGGAATAAGAATTGGTGATTCAATAATTTGTGAAGGAGAATTTAAAGTTTTAAATAATGGTAAAAGACTTCTATCTAAAGCATTTGATGATCGTCTTGGATTGGCTTTAGGTTTAGAAGTTTTAAAAGAATTAAAAAATGTTGATTTAGATTTTGATCTATTTGTTGGTGGTACAGTACAAGAAGAAGTTGGTTGTAGAGGAGCTTTCACTAGTGCATATAAAGTTCATCCTGATTTAGCTATTGTTGTTGATTGCTCACCAGCTCGAGATTCAAATGGCAATACTGATGATTTAGGAATTTTAGGTCAAGGTGTATTAGTTAGAGTAACTGATAGTAATATGATTGCATTTAAAGATTTGGTTAATTATCAAATTGATGCGATGGAAAGAGCAAACGTCAAGTATCAATATTTTATTTCTCCAGGTGGAACGGATGCAGGAAATATTCATAAACAATTTGATGGAATTAAAACTTTAACTTTCTGTTTATGCGCAAGAAATATTCATACTCCAAGTACCTTGCTTGATGCTGAAGATTATATTAACGCAAAGAAAGGGTTATTATTCTTATTAAAAGATCTTAATGAAGGGAAAAATTACAAATTATAAATATGAAAGCAACATTATTTTATAACTATCATCTAATCGGAGATGTTCTATTAGTTAATATCGACAATGACTCTTTAGTGGATCATTATGAATCTAAAGATGATGTTGTAATAATTTATTCTAAAGATAAGATTGTTGGTATTAATATTTTTAATTTTTCAAATATTGTTAAGTTAAAAACCGAAGGAAGAATTGTTCTTCCACCAGATACATTAATTGATATTATTAATACTAAATGCGCTCCATTTAATATTGAAAAAATTGATTATGTTTCTAGTAGTGGATTTAAGGTGGGAAAGATTTTATCAGTTGAAAATCACCCAGAATCAACTCATCTGCATTGTTTAAAAGTCGATGTAAAAGATAAAGTTCTTGATATTGTTTGTGGGGCAATAAATATAAAAGAGAATATGAAAGTCGTTGTTGCAACTATTGGAGCGACAATGATGGATGGAACGGTAATAAAAAAATCTGAACTTCTTGGTGAAGAAAGTTATGGAATGTGTTGTTCGCCAAAAGAACTAGGATTAAAGATTGATTATCCTTTACATCATTTATTAGAAATTGATGATAATATCGAAGTGGGTAAAGATTTTTTCTCAATTGAAAGACATTAATTTTTTTAAACCAAAAAATTTAAAAGTTAAAAGCAAAAAAGAACTCAATGACTAGTTCTACTAAACGTAAAAAAGTTAATTTTTGAGTTTCTTTTTTTAATTTTGTAATGAATGTCTTTTGGTAAAGAAGTTAAATTTGTTTAATTTAGAAAAATTATAAAAGAT
>CANQDY010000116.1 GCA_947593895.1 uncultured Bacilli bacterium | reverse complement strand
CCTATATGCCTTTAAAAAAGATGGAAAAGTTTATTTTTCAGATACTTATGAAGTAATTGAGCTTGATTTAAAAAAAGTAAAAAATATTGAATTAATTAAGGACAAAATCTCATTTATAAACTGGAACAAAAAAATTCCTTTTTCTGATAATAGTTTAAAAGAATATCAAATTCGATCAATTCCTCGAGGTGGATTTTTAGTTAATTGCTTTTTTGAAATTAAAATTGAAACAAATAGTCAAGAATTGATATTACGTATTCCAGGATATGAAAAGGAAATGATGAAAGAATTATTCGGATATCAGATTAATGAAGAAATTAAGAAGGTGAATTTAGATGAAAATCATGAATCGGGAAATTAAATTAATTATATTTGATCTTGATGGAACATTGTTAGATTCTGGAGCAATTTGGAAAGATGTAGATAAAAAATTCTTTAAAAAAAGAAATATTCAAATGCCAGAAGATTATGGAAAAACGATTGCACATATGGGATTTGTTAATGCGAGCAAATATACTAAAGAAAGATTTAATTTAGATGAAAGTCCAGAAGAGATTATTAAAGAATGGGAAAATGAGGTAATCTGTAGTTATCAAAATGAAATAAAACTAAAGGATTACGCTGAAGAGTTTATTAAACTCTGCAAAAGCAAGGGGTGCATATTAACAATTGCAACCGCAAATCAGGAGAAATGTTATTTACCTTGCTTAAAAAGAAATGGTATCTTTGATTATTTTACAAAAATTTCAGATGTAAAAAATTATAAAGACGGAAAGAAAAGTCATAAAATATATCTTGATATTGCCAACTCATTTTCGCTTAAACCAGAAGAAATATTGGTTATGGAAGATATTTCAACTGCTTTAAAATCTGCAAAGGAAGGTGGATTTGTGACTTGTGCAGTTTATGAAAAAACTTCTGATGAAGAAAACTTAAAAAAATCAATTGCCGATATGTATATCGAATCATTTTCCGATATAATTAAAGAAGTAAATTAGGAGGGCTGTATGGAACAAATTAAAATTAACGTTTACGCAAAAGGTTTAGATATCAAAGGTCAAGGAGTTGGAAGTGCGACAATTGAACAAATTGAAATGATTAAAAAAATTCCCTCTTTTGATATTATTGTCAATAAAAGGGGAAAAAATAAATGTGATATTCGTCATATTCATACAGTTCAACCATCTTTTTATTTAAAAATAAACAAAAAAAGAGCGACAATTTGTGATGTTCATTTTATTCCAGAAAAAGATGATGGATCTCTTAAAATGCCAAAATTAATATTTGAATTATATCGAAAATATGTACTAAAATTCTATCGTAAATGTGATGAAATCATTGTAGTAAATCCGTATTTTATTGATGATTTAGTTAAAATTGGAATTCCAAGAGAAAGAGTTACTTATATTCCTAATGTTGTAAGCAAAACTCGTTTTCATCCAATTTCAGAAGAAAAAAGAAATGATGTTAGAAAAAAATATCATTTAGATAAAAATGCTTTCGTTGTTTTAGGTGTTGGACAAACTCAAACTAGAAAAGGAATTCAAGACTTTGTCAATATTGCAAAAGATAATAAAGATATGTTATTTGTTTGGGCAGGAGGTTTTACCTTTGGCAAAATTACTGCGGGATACGACGAAATTAAAAAGATGATGGACAATCCGCCTGAAAATATGAAATTCTTAGGAATTATTGATCGAGAAGAAATGAATGATTTGTATAATGCATGTGATGTATTATTTTTACCAAGTTATCAGGAACTATTCCCGATGACATTACTAGAATGTATAAATTGTGATAAACCATTTTTAGTTCGTGACTTAGAATTATATGATAAAATTTTTACAAAAGAATATATCAAAGGAACTAATAATGATGAGTTTATTTTGATTTTAAAACAACTTAAAAACGATTCAGACTTCTATTTAAAAGCGAAAAATATTTCAATTGAACTAGCAAAATATTATAGTGTTGAAAATGTTACCAAACTATGGGAAGAATATTATAATCGAATTTATCAAAAATATCAAAATCGGATAAAAAATAAAAAAAATAAACATTTAATTAATAAATCAGATAATTTATAATTTTAAAATACAAAGGAGAATTAAAATGAAAAAACCAATTTTATTAGTAATTATGGATGGTGTCGGCTTTTCAAAAACTGGACTAGGTGATGCAGTTACCATGGCTAACACTCCAAATTTAGATCGTTTTTTAAAAACTTATCCTAATACTAGAATTAAAGCTCATGGCCCAGCTGTTGGTTTACCAAGTGATGATGATATGGGTAACAGTGAGGTCGGTCACAACGCTCTAGGATGTGGACAAATTTATTCTCAGGGCGCAAAACTTGTTAATGAATCAATTTTAAGTGGGAAGATTTATCAATCTGATTCATGGAAAGAAGTTATTAATAATGTATTAGATTATCAATCGACATTACATTTCTTAGGATTACTTTCTGATGGAAATGTTCATAGTAATATTTCTCATTTAATTGCAATGATTAGGGAAGCAAAAAATAATGGCGTTAAGAAAGTCAGAATACACATTCTACTTGATGGACGCGATGTTCCTGCGACAAGTGCTTTAGTATATGTTGATCAATTAGAAAAAGTTTTAAATGAACTTAATGATTCTTCTTTTGATGCTAGAATTGCTTCTGGTGGTGGAAGAATGAAAATCACAATGGATCGTTACCAAGCAAATTGGGGAATGGTCGAAGAAGGATGGCACACTCATGTATTAGGTGAAGGGAAATGCTTTACTTGTGCGAAAGATGCAATTGAAGAATATAGAAAAGAATACCAGGTAATAGATCAAGATTTACCTGCATTTGTTATTAGTGATCAAAATGGTCCAATTGGAAGAATTGTTGACCATGATTCAGTGGTATTATTTAATTTTCGTGGTGATCGTGCAATTGAAATTTCTATGGCATTTGATCAAAAGGATTTTAAAGCATTTGAAAGAGTATATTATCCTGATGTTGTTTATGCTGGATTACTTCAGTATGATGGTGATTTAAAATTACCAAAACGTTTCTTAGTTAACCCACCAGAAATCAAGGATACATTAACTGAAGTATTAGTCAAAGCAAAAGTTAATGAATTTGCAATTAGTGAAACTCAAAAATTTGGACATGTTACTTATTTTTGGAATGGTAATAGATCTGCAAAATTTGATGATGAACTTGAAACTTGGATGGAAATTCCTTCTGATAATATTTCATATGATGAGCGTCCTTGGATGAAATCGGCGGAAATTACGGATGAAATGATTAAAGCCTTGAAATCGCATAAATATCAATTTTTAAGACTTAATTATCCAAATGGAGATATGGTTGGCCACACTGGCTCACTTGATGCTACAATTTGTGCAATGGAAAGTGTTGATTTAGCACTTGCAAGACTCGAAAAAGTTTGTAAAGAAGAAGGATATACAATGATTGTTACCGCAGATCATGGTAATGCTGATGAAATGCTTGAAAAAAATAAAAAAGGTCAAATTCAAGTCAGAACCGCCCACTCATTGAATCCTGTTCCATTTATTATTGTTGATGATGACAATAAATATGAAATTGCAGATGGTGAGTTTGGATTAAGCAATGTCGCTCCAACAATTGTTAAAATGCTTGGTTTAGAGGCTCCTGCGACATGGCAAAAACCAATTATTAAATAATAATTTTAATTTAATAGACTCCCACAAGGGAGTTTTATTTTCTTAGAAAATTAATATATTGAAAAAATGTTAATTTTTGTATAAAATTTAACCGAAAGTTAGGTAGAAATATGGAAAAAGAATTAATTATGGTTAGATATGGTGAATTATCGACCAAGGGAAAAAATAAAAGAAGTTTTATTAATGCTCTGGCACAAAATATTAAAAGAACTTTGAAAACTTTCACTAAACTTACTTATGAAGTTAATCATGATCATATCTATATTCATCTAAATAACGAAGATTATAATGAAATATGTAAACTCTTAAGGAATGTTTCTGGCATAAGTAGTTTTTCATTAGTATATAAAATTAGTAACGATATTGAGGATATGAAAAAGATTTGCTTACAGCTTGCCTTAGAAGAAAATAAACGATCCTTTAAAATTAAAGCTCGTCGAGCGGAAAAAATTTTCCCAATGGTGAGTGACGAAATTAATCGTGCAATTGCCGGATATATTTTAAAGAACTCTGATTATAAAGTAGATGTACATAATCCAGA
>CANQDY010000115.1 GCA_947593895.1 uncultured Bacilli bacterium | reverse complement strand
TTAGTATAACTATCAAAACCTTTATTTAAATATTTATCGCACGACTCAGCTCTCTGTACTAAAGGTGCATCGCTATAGATCAATGCTTGCCATGAAGATTTTTGGAGCTCATCCATTTCACGGTTCTGATTGTTAAACCAAATTCCTACTGTTACCCCAAAGCCAAGTATTGCACTTAGTAAACTAAGCCACTGCCAGTTTGTTTTCAACATTTCTAATGTCTTTCCCATATATCCTCCTAAATATTTTTTTAAAATTATTCATTTTACGCATTATTATCTAATTTTTGTGTTTCAAAAGTAAAATCAATTTCATTTTCACCAATTTTTTTAACTACAAAAGTTAAAACCCCAAAACCTTTAAATTTTATACTATCATTATTTTCTTGGGGAGCTGTATTAAACATAACTCCAAAATAAATATCAGTATATTTTTGAATCGGAATTTTTAAAGTAAGCAAAGTTTCATCATTTATAAAGATATAATCATAATTAGCCATATCATATTTTTGAACATCTTGAATATCTTTAAATTTAACTGTAAAATTATTAGTGCTTTCAGGGAATGTCATAAAAGCCGCTATATATACTGGTATTTCTGAAAAATTTTCAACATTTGAACCTTCCAATTCGACTGAAGTCGAAGCATTAAATATGTCTTCTAAATTTAAAATTTTACTTTTAAAAATTTCATTGACGTACTTTCGAGAAGTTAAATTATCATCTTCCAAATCGCCATTGCATTTAAACTCAAATGTTATAGAATTAGATGCATTAGTTATATCTATTTCAGTAGTTCTATCAAAACGTTGAGAATAAAATTTAAATTTTCTTGGAGTAGCAACCGGATGCTCGTTTATTAATTTAAAGACAGAAGTTGAAGTATAAGTTATATCCAATAAATCATATTTATTAAAATCATAACTTTTCGAAAAATTTTTAAATGTTAATTTTACATTAACTTTCGGATTATTTCCTTCCAATGCTATTGAAGCAACTTGTAACCATGCCAGTGCCAATGCAGCAGTATTTTTTTTAGAATTAGTCGTATTATCATTTATATAAATTTCTTGAGCATCATCAAATAAATCTTGAAGATGAAATACATTTAATGAATCTCCTGCTCCACCTGAATTAATTAATTCTTTTATTCCTTCATGATAATGTTGTAATCCTGTTATATCTAAAAATTCTTTAGACATATGACATCACCTAACTATTAACTATTTCGTCAATTTGTTGATTAGTAATTGCAACAAAATCCGAATCTTTAAGATAACCGGTTAAATCCACATCTGTTGTACCTATTTTTTCAGGATTACCCTCTACAACAATATACTCATCATAACTATTATTTTTAGAGCCAGAATTTGCTAACAAATAAATTATATTTTCCTCAGTCATTTCTTCGGTACTTGTTACAATTTGCTTTTTATTTAAATTTGCAACTTGACTGTTAACATATGTTTCCGTTGCAAAACCTTTTTTAGAAAGAGCATCATTCGAAACATAATCAGTAGGAATATCACTTTTTTTTGCAAGCCCTAAATCTTCTGCAGTACTTGTACTGGATAAACTTTTTCCATCAATAGCTGGTTTATTCGTTAAATTTTCAAAATTTCCGTCACCAGCATCATTAATTTTTTTTAATAATTCATCCGATAAATTGTTATCTGATAAAACTTTGTATTCATTTTCTTTTCCTGTCTTTTTTTCTTTATCAACTTTCTCTGCTAATCTTGCCTTATTTTTTTGATCATAATACAATAATCCATTTTCATCTATATACTTTATTTCAGCCATTTCTAATTACCTCCTATCAATCTCTCTATTTCAATATTAGTTAATGGTTGCATCGTCGACTGTAATTTTAATTGCTCTGATGTTTTATTACCAATTAATTCAACACTATTTATTTTTGGCTTATTATCTAATCTCTCAAAATTTTTTTCAAATCTTAGAACCGAATTTTTATCTAAAACTATAATATTTTTTGAAGATTTTTCTAAAATAATCACATTTTTCATATTAGCCCTCATTATTTTTATTAGTAATTTCTTCTAAAATTGAAAAAAAACCACTCATTAAAGTTTCTTTTATATTATTATCAATAATTTGTAAATCATATTTATAGTTACAAAAATCTAAATCATCTGTATCTTCCGGGAAAATTAGAATCTCATAAATGCCAGTACTATCATCAAATTTAATACCTGCATCTAATTTTTTTTGAAAAAGGACATCATTTTCATAGCCATCATTTTTGACACTAAAGAACATTTTTTCAACTTTTTGATTATCAACCTCATTATTATCAGTTAATTGAATAAATATTGATTTATTATCGCCTCTAACTATTTCAAAATTTATCTTTTTCATTTACTTTCCTCCAAAATATCTTTTGAACCTTGATATTTTTCGACTGTTTTCAAATACTCATAAGAATCTTTAATAGTGAATTTATCATTATAATCTATTAAAACATAATCGGTTATTTTATATATATCATCAGAATACTTAATTTCATGATTTTTTTCTCTATTTCGTTGCTCTTGATTAATATATGAATATATTACAAGTCTAGTCTTGCCATTTACAATATTTTGAATTTCAGCAATTCTGTGATAACTTACAGTTACACCATTTTTTAAAACTATTTCTTTTTTTAAAGCCATTTAAACCACCTTCCCTATTTTAATCCATTATCTTCTTTTAATTTTTCAATTGCATTATTTAAATCTTCTAATCTAACTGCATGATTAGATGCTGTTGGTGAACTATCAATTTCGACAGATGGAGTTACAATTGCATCTGGATAAATATTAGTCTCACATTCATCAGTTGAAAAACTAATTCCAGTTGCACTAATTCTTCCTAAAAGATTCCCAAAAATAGCAATATTTTCAACGAATGTTAAAGTGTTTTCAAAAATTTCTAAATAACTACTTGAATCGCCAAATTTTAAACCTAAATTATCAATTTTTCCAAACATTTTATTATTTTCATCGTATATTTCCAATAATCCAGCAGAATTATTTAAACCTCCTAATTTTAATGTTCCACCTTTAATCAAATCCGCAACTAAATTAATAACATTAATATTTTGCATATTTAAAGTGCCATCTATTGACCAAGCACTATTAAATGTACCATTTATTCCTTCACTACTAAAACCAATCCCTCCGGAATTTATCATAATTACATATTTAGCTTTGTCTTTTGGAAGTTTATCTACAATTAAAATTTTATCGCCTTCATTGATAACATAAGAATCACCCAATTTTGACCAAATTTCTGATGTGGCTTTTTTTAATTCTCCTTCTAATAAATTTTTAGTTTCATCATTTAAATTTCGTGATTCTTCTTTTACTTCATCTGTTATATCTTTAATTAAATTTTTTAATGAATTTTTAAAATTGCCAAATTCAATTTTTGTATATCTTTCTAAAACACAATCGTATTCTATTGCAATAACATTTGTAACTAAATCAATATTACATTTTGGATGCTTAACATAAATTGTATCTCCAATATCTGAGATATTTTTAAGATAGGCTTCCAAAGAATAATTGACTTTAGGAAATTTATTTTCTTGTAAATATAAATTTGCTTTATATCGAAGATCATTTATTAATGCCTCATTATATTCTGCCTCGTTAACAACTCCTTCAGAATTTGTATAATTTGCCTCATCAATATCTTGACTTATATGTATAACCTTTGTATAAGGTATATCATATAATTTTTCACCTAATTCAATATAAACTTCTGGTAAAGTGATGCCATCTTTACCAACCGGCAATATTTTAGTAACTACATTATCCCAAGTTTCTTTTGCTTTTATTTTACTTAAATTTTTACCAACTGAAATTGTAACTCCTCTATCAGCTCCAATTGATGATCTAATTGCTATATTATAATTATCTCTTTCTAAATGTCCTCCCCATCGATCAATTACATCGCTTATTGCCTCTTCAAATGATTTTCTAACACAACGATAAGAATTTGTAGTTGAAATATCTGAAATTACAGTAAATGGAGTTTTAATATCACAATTATCATTTAAATAAATAAGAGCATCATTACAATTTTTGTTTACAACATAATTATCTTTAATAATATAATTTTTACTGTCAAAATATAAATGATAACCTTTTACAGATAATTTATTATTATCTTTGTTAAGATTAGTTAGCCTAAAGCCTTGATACCCCCAAGGTGTTGAAACCCGCAAAATCATACCTTCTTG
>CANQDY010000114.1 GCA_947593895.1 uncultured Bacilli bacterium | reverse complement strand
CACTTGCCGTTTTGGTAGTTGCATTATCATGGAAATTCTCATTTTTTACTTTATTAATTGGTCATGTCGTTTTAACAGTCGCTTTTGTGTATCTCAATGTAAAACCAAAATTGCTTCAAATGGATCCATTTACTTATGAGGCTGCATTAGACTTAGGAGCAAAACCAAGTTTTGCTTTATATAAGATTATTTTACCTGAAATTATGCCAGGAATTATTTCAGGATTCATGATTTCATTTACTTTATCCCTTGATGATTTTGTTATTACTCAATATTTAAAAGAGCCATCATTTGAAACAATTTCTACTTACATTCAAAAAATAATTGCAAAACATCCAATTCCACCAGAAGTTAGATCACTTGCAACATTAATTTTCCTTTTAGTTTTAGCGGTAGTAGTTGTTAATACAGTTTATACTAATCGAAAGGCAAAGAAATTTGTAAATAAAAGAAAGGTTGGGGTATAAAATGAAAAAAATAGTTATATTATTATCATCATCTATGCTTCTTCTTTCCGTTATAGCTACTCCTACAGCAAATATAAATGCAAAAATAAATCGACCATTAAGAGCAAATGAAAATGATGATTATCGTGGTCAAACTTTAACAATTTATAATTGCGCTGATTATATTGATGAAGATTTAGAAAAAGAGTTTGAAAAGAGATATAATTGCAAAGTAAATTATCAAACTTACGATACTAATGAAACGATGTATAATCAGTTTACATTACAACCGCAAGGAACTTATGATTTAATTTGTACTTCGGATTATATGGTTCAAAGAATGGTTAGAGAAAATCTTGTAATTCCGATTGATATTGAAAAAGATTGCCCAGTTTATAATCAATATGCAGCAAGTACATTAAGAAAAAAACTAAAGGACATGAAAACCGATTCTGATGGTGATGGAATAAAAGATGTCAATCTTGATCAATATTCAGCAGGATACATGTGGGGAACATTAGGAATTGTCTACGATCCATTTTGTAGTGATACAATTAGGGAAGATGTTAAAAGTTGGGATATTTTTTGGAATAAAAAGTATAATAATTTAATTTCAATTAAAAACTCAATGCGAGATACATTTGTTGTTGGTTTAATGCATGCTTATAGTGGTTCTGACTATTCTGATGTTGAACCATTAGCTAAGATGGCCAGAGAAAAATTTCTTAATGAAATTTCTACAACTACAGATAAACAAAAAGTTCGTGATGAGTATAATGAGGTCATTCAAGGATTATTTGATTTAGTTATTAATCAAGAAGATTATAATCAAACATTAAAAGTAGTTAAAGATGAACTAATTTCACTAAAAAATAATATTTTTGGTTTTGAAGTTGACTCTGGTAAAAATGATATTATCACAGGAAAAATAAAGATGAATTTAGCTTGGTCTGGCGATGCCGTGTATTCAATTGACTGTGCTTTAGAAGAACAAGGAAAAGTTCTAGAATATTATGTTCCTGATGATGGCAGTAATGTTTGGTATGATTCATGGTCAATACCTAAAGGTGGAAATAAAGAATTAGCATGTAAATTTATTGATTTTTTATCTGAACCAGAAAATGCCGCTAGAAATATGAATTATATCGGTTATACTTCATTTATTGCTTGTGATGAAATTTTTGATTTAGTTACTTCATGGCATGGTGCTAGTGATTATTATAATGAGCAAGAATATATTGATAACGATATTGTTTGCTATGAAGGTAAATTTTATCAATGTATTAAAAATTCAAAAGGTAATCTACCAACAAATACAGAGTATTTTGAAGAATTGAGTGAAGATGATGCAACGTTTGGTGAACCATATGATTTATCATATTTATTTGCAAGTAATGCAAGTGAAGGAAAACCCCTCGTTATTTATCCATATGAAGATTGTGAGAATCGTCTTTTTGCTCAATATCCAGATGAAGATACAATTGCTAGATGTGGAATTATGAATGATTTTGAAAAGGCTAATGATGATGTTGTTATTATGTGGGGACAAGTTAAGGCATACACAAATATAACACCTTACTATGTTGTTCTTATTGTAACTGTGGCCGGAATTATAGGTCTTATTATATTCAGAGTAATATCAAAAAAACGTTCATCAAGAAACAAAAGAAAACTTGAGAATTTAAAATAAATGATTGATGAAAACGAATTAGTTAGAATTAAAAATAAGTATTATCGAGAAATCAAATTAACGAAAATTAGAATTATTGAACGTTCAAATAAATTAACTCTTGATGATATAAATAATTTATCTTATCAAATCTCACCTCGAAATAAAGCAGAAGATGAGATAAAAGAGAATTATATGGGCTTTGTGGGACAAAGACTTCTTGAAGGATATAGTCAAAAAAAATCATTATTAATGGCAAGAATTTGCATTGATGAGGCAATTAATCTTGCAAAGATTGAATTACTAAAAAAGAAAAGAAAATGATTGGATAGATGTAAATAAAAAATTATTTTCTTGCAAAATCAGGACTGTAAAGAAATAAATCAATTAAATTGATGTATTAAATTCAGTCCTTTTCTTATGCAAAAAATCAAATATTAATGTGTATCCCGTGTCAATTAATACTTATATTAATTAACTATTATCTGATAGAATTATCAACAATAGATGGAAATTAATGTTATTTAAAAAAAATTATCGATGTTTTTCTAATAATTGTTTCATCATAAAATTTAGATATAAACACTTTTATAAATAAATTTTTTTGGAAATTACTTTATTATCCATAGTTACTTTTTAATTATTCTTCAATTCTTTCTATGTTTACCATTTTAAATATAATATCCAGCACACAAAAAAATTAGATTTCAAATAATATACTTAGTGATTCTAACATAAATAACAATAAATTTTTATGAAAATTTAAAATAAATGCAATGAAGCAATATCAAAATGGAACATCAAAGGAAAAAATTTGTGAAGAACATAAAAGATAAATGATATTAAAACCTTTTAAGATAAGTATGTTGATATTATAGTTCAAAAGAATTTAGAAAGAATCGATATGTCAAAAAGTGATCACTGAAATTGAAGAATTGTCTTTTATAGAAAAAATGTATCGGGGAAATAAATTTACAGCACATGAAATCAAAAAGTTAATAAATGATGGAGGGTTTAAAGAATATCTAGATAGTATTTCAACCCAATTGAAAATGTAAATTCAAAAACGAATTCTAGACTATAAAAGTCAATTAATTATATTCTTACAAAAAATTTCTTCTTAGAAATATTAAAAGATAGATACCTTGAATTAAGCAACAATTCTGTTGAAAGAAGTGTTAAGTGCTTTGTTATGATTAAAAAACTTTTGTTCTCTAATTATTCAAATGGTGCTTAGTCATCAGTTTCTATTCTTTAAACAGTAATTGTCAATGGGTTAGATGTTAAATTATATTTAAAAACACTGATTAATAAAATAAGTATTAATCATTCAAATGAAGAATTAGAAAATCTTTTATCTATTTTTGAGGTACTTATGAATTAAAACTAAGAAGTGTTATGTTTATTATCATAAAAAAACAGACTGACACATTGTATCAATCTGGTTCTTTCAACATGGAGCGAGCGACGGGAATCGAACCCGCATAGCAACCTTGGCAAGGTTGTGTTCTACCACTGAACTACGCTCGCATTACTCAAGTAATTTTTATTATAATTAGACAACTTTCTATTTGCAACAATTATTTTTATTTTCTTAATTTTAATGGTTAAGAGTAAAGTTATTGCAAGAAATATAAATATTTACATGCAGATATTTTTTTAATTTTTTAGAATTTGTAAAATTGTGGTTAATTAAAATTTAAATTGATAGTCATTAGATTAAAAGTTGCGAACGAACATAGTGGTTTTACTTAAAAAAATAGTAAAAATGTACTATTTTCCAAGTTTATCTTCGATTATTTTTGTAAGTCTTGGTTTTGGCATAAAACCGAGTTCATTTCCAACAACTTCGCCTTTTTTTATGAAAAATAAAGCGGGTATCGCGCTAACTTTATATAAACTAGCAAGTTCTGGAAACATGTCAGTGTCGACTTTAAGAACGATTAAGTTTTTATCTTCTTCTGCAATTTCTTTTAAGACAGGTGACAGCATACGACAAGGACCACACCATTTTGCGTTAAAATCAACTACTACACGATCGGAGTTAAGATACTCATTAAATTGATCAATACTTGAAACGATTATTTCCATAATTTTTCCTTATATTACAAAATTACTCTGATAAATGAATAACTTTATAATCCTTCCTTTCTTTGAGAACTAAGTATTTAAT
>CANQDY010000113.1 GCA_947593895.1 uncultured Bacilli bacterium | reverse complement strand
CCGATTCAACATACCCCTCTACTCCAGATAGTTGTCCCACAATATAAACATCTTGATGATTTTTTAATGAGTAATCTGGATTTAAATATTTCGGTGCTTTAATATAAGTATTTCGATGCATTAAACCATAACGAATAAATTTAGCATTTTCTAATCCGGGAATCATTCTAAAAATTCTTTTTTGCTCTGAATATGTAAGATTAGTTTGAAAACCAACCATATTATAAAGTGACGCAGAAATATTATCTTGTCTTAATTGTAAAACTGCATAAGGTTTAATACCATTATGCTCTAATCCATTTGGTTTTAATGGACCAAAGAGTAATGTCTTTTCTCCTCTTAATGCCATAACTTCAATAGGCATACAAGATTCAAACACTTTATCAAACTCATGAAGTTTGGCTCTTTCTCCATGAATTAATTCTTGGTAAAAACGTTCATATTCATCTTTAGTAAACGGACAATTTATGTATGAATCATCACATTGATTATAACGACTCTTATAATAAGCAATATTCATATCTATTGAATCCTTACTAATTATCGGTGCGGCAGCATCATAAAAATACAAAGGAACTTCATCAAAAAAACTTTCTAAATGCTTAATCATTTTTCCACTTGTTAAAGGACCCGTTGCAATAATATTAATTCCTGGTTTTAAAGAAGTCACCTCTTCATTATGGACTTCAATCAAAGGGTGAGATTTTATGACATCAGTAATATATTGGCTAAATAAATTTCGATCAACACTTAACGCATTTCCAGCAGGAACTTCACTTAATGATGCACTTTTTAAAATCAATGAATCAAATTGACGCATTTCTTCTTTAAGTAAACCACAAGCATTATCAAGATTTTTATTTTTTAAAGAATTAGAACATACAAGTTCACTAAATAAATCAGTATGATGCGCACCAGTAGTGTTTATTGGTCGTTGTTCATATAAATCAACTTTATATCCCTTTTGGGCTAAATAATATGCCACTTCAACACCCGCTAAACCAGCTCCAATAACATTTATTTGTTTTTGATTCATAATAAGTTTATTATTCCTTTCTAATTTATAATTATAAAGGAACAAAAGTGAGAATGAAACTCACTTTTAAACTATTTAATTGATTCGATATAACGACATTTTGGGAAACCTGAGCAAGCATAAAAATCACCTTTATTATTCCTACCCTTCTTAATTTTTAATGGTTTTCCACATTTTGGACAAATTTTATCACTAACTACATTTTCTTGTTTTTTATTTTCCTCTTGTCCTTTTATATATCGACATTTTGGAAAACCAGAACAAGCATAAAATTCACCATTTTTAGATGTTCTTTTAACTAAAGGTTTTCCACATTTTGGGCAAACCTCATTTTCAAGAATCTCTAGTGGTTTAATTTCTTTTGGTTTTATATAATGGCAATCAGGAAAGTTGCTACATGCAGTAAATTCACCATATTTAGATTTTTTAATTACTAATGGCGATCCACATAATGGACATTGTTCTCCAGTTTCAACTGGCTTTGCCTTACTCATTTCTTTTTGAGCAACTAAAAATAAAGAATTAAACTCCTGATAGAAGCTATTTAATAAATTCAATCTTGAATCATTACCATCAACAATATCATCAAGTTTTTTTTCCATATTAGAAGTATAGGTTGTATCCATAAATGGAGGAAAAAACTGACAAAGATTAATTACTGTTTCTATTCCTTGATTGGTTGGAGTAAATACTCCTTTTTCTGATATCACATACTTTCTGATTTTTAAGGTTGAAATCGTACTTGCATAAGTTGATGGTCTTCCAATTCCTAACTCTTCCATCGTTTTAACTAGTTTAGCTTCATTAAAACGAGCGGGAGGTAAGGTAAACTTTTGTTCTTTATTTATTTTTGATATTGCAATAACTTGTCCTTCAGATAGTAATGGAAGCTTTTTACTATCTTCAGTTTTTTCACTTGACTCATATAATTTAGAGTATCCATCAAAAGTAGTAATCACACCTTCACATTTAAATAGTGATTTCCCACTTTGAAGTTTTACTTGAGTAACTTCTTCAAGTTTCGGCGTCATTAATGATGCCAAAGTTCGTTTATAAATTAAACTATATAAATTGTATTCATCAGTAGTTAAATATTGTTTGATAGATTTTGGAGTTAATTCAAGTGATGTCGGTCTGATTGCTTCGTGAGCGTCCTGAATTAATCCTTTTCTTTGACGATTATTCACTTTACCAACATATTTATCGCCAAATTCCTTTTTGATATATTCTAAAGCGTTATTAACAAATTCTGGTGATAAACGAATTGAGTCAGTTCTCATGTAAGTAATTAAACCAATACTTTGATTACCTAAATCAATACCTTCGTAGAGCTTTTGAGCTATTGATTGAGTTTTTTTAGTTGAATAGTGATGCTTTAGATATGCTTCTTGTTGCATTGTTGAAGTAGTAAAAGGAGGTTTACTTTCAACGCGACGTTGTCTAACTTGAAGTGAACTAATAACACAATGAGTGTCTAAAGAGGAAATTACATGATTTGCTTCTTTTTCGTTAGCGATTTTTTTTAACTCACCATCGATAGAACTATCGTACTTGACTTTAATTCCATTTTCTAAATCAAGATCTATATTCCAATATTCTTCTTTAACGAAATCGTTAATCTCTTTTTCTCGATCAGTTATTAGCTTCAAAGTAACTGATTGAACTCTTCCAGCAGATACTGATCCAATCTTATTTTTTAAAAGACTAGACAATTTAAATCCCATAATACGATCAATAATTCTTCTTGTTTCTTGAGATTGAACTAAAGACATATCAATGGTTCTTGGTTCTTTAATTGCCTTTAGTATTGCCGGTTTAGTAATTTCGTGAAACTCTAATCTTTTTGTGGTATTTACATCAAGACCTAATACTTCACATAAGTGCCATGAGATTGCTTCTCCCTCTCGATCAGGGTCAGTGGCAAGATAAACTTCATCAGCTTTTTTCTTGTATGATTTTAACTCACTGATAATTTTAAGTTTATCTTTAGAGTTTTCATAGTCAGGTTTAAATTCATTTTCTATGTCAACACCAAGACCACCTTTACCATGCGTTGATAAATCTCTAATATGACCACAAGATGCAACAACTTGATAATCAGATCCAAGATACTTTTTAATGGTCGTACATTTAGTTGGTGATTCAACAATGACAAGTTTCATTAAATTTATCCCCCTTCTATTTTCCAATTATGGTGATTTTACCATTTAATGTCAAACAAATTTTATTTGGTTTTTTAACCTTTTACCTTTTATTATTAAGGATAATAATAACTTTATTTCAGTTTTTTTTAAAAATATCATCACCACGACAAATTAAGTATGCTCCATCATTAATTAATTTATTACAAATTGATTCAGAATCATAAGGATATGGTACTACATAAATATCTTTACCACATTCTAAAGCATATCTAACACTAATTAATGTGCCACTTTTAGGATAAGCTTCAGTAACTATCAAATTATCTCCAAGTGAGGCAATAATTCGATTTCTAAAAGGAATTTGCTCTCTTGAAAGATTAGTCGCAAATGGATACTCAGAAATAATTAATCCCTTTTTTTGAATTTCTAAATATAAAGATAAATTTTCTTTCGGATAGCAATAGTCAATACCACTTGTTAAGACAGCAATAGTTGGAATATTCTCCTCTAAAGAAACTTTATGAACCACACTATCAATTCCTTTAGCTAATCCAGAACAAGTAACAATATTTTTATCCTTTAAATCCATTACAATTGTTTTAGTTGCTCTTATTCCATAATTGCTGGCAAGTCTTGTTCCAACAATGGAAACAATATTTCTTTTCAATAAAGATTTGTCCCCTTTATAAAATAAAACAAAAGGTGGTTTAAAAACATTTTTTAATTTTTCCGGATAATCTTCATCAATTAAAGTTATTGATTGATTCTTTACATTTTCAACTTGTTTTAAAATTACTTCATCAACAATACTTTCCTTATTCTTTATGGCATCAAATATTTTTTGCCATTCACCATTATATTTAATAGAAAAATAAATTATTATATCTTTTATCATAAAAAAACCTCCAATATTTTTATTGGAAGTTTTATCAAAAATCAGCAATACTTTTAAAATAATTTTAATTGAAAATTTAAACTTTCAATCACAGGTTTAAATGAATAACGATATAAACCCTTAATTGGTCCATATTTATTAAGTAATTCGATATGTTCTTTCGTTGGATAACCTTTATGTTTTCTAATTAAATATTGCGGATATTTTTTATCAATCTCAAGCATCAAACGATC
>CANQDY010000112.1 GCA_947593895.1 uncultured Bacilli bacterium | reverse complement strand
TTTTTATTTAAAACTTCGAGTTTTGAGGCAAGACCTAATGAATCAACAAATGATTTAAGAATCTCAATTTCAGTTTCCTCTCTTTGAAATTCCTCTCCTCGTATAGAAATCATTTCCTCAGATACTCTTCTACCAAGTAAAGGGTATTGATAATTTCTTTCTGGAATAAAGAAAGAAGTAAAGTTTCGATAACCTTCACACTTTGGTGTAATACCATGACCAGATTCACGAGCTTCAGCAAATGTCTCACATTTAGTCATATTACCAAGAAGGAAATTTGAATAATCTCTTGCTCCTTGGTGATCAGTAAGAATTTCTTCCGCTAAAGAGTTAGATATACATTTAAAGTTTTGCTCATGTAATTTTCTACTATCAATTAAACCAGTATTATAATAATTATGGTTTTTCAAAATCTCACCTAATATGTTATTTGCATTTTCATAATATTTTTCATCAACAAAGAGATTTAATTTTTGACGATAAATAAATCCTTCAATTGCTTTAATCCAACGTGGAGTTTTAATATCAACTAAATCAGCATAAATCAGAACCTCCACATCTTCGTTATAATAATCACTTAATCGGTGGGATAATTCACTCCGAATTTGTTTCAAATTATAATCATACATTTTACTGCCTTGACGCATATCGTTAATTTGTTGTTTTTTCATTGTATGACTTGTTGATAATTCAAATAAATGATTTTTTAGTGAGACATATACCTCATTAACAATTTCTTTGAACAGATTAATTGAATCACGAAATTGTAATAAACTATCACTTGAAATTTGATCCACAGAGAAAATAACAGATTTAAATTCAGCAGATTTGCTTATAACATCTTGACATACACTTAATAAACGATCGATTTCATTTTGGTATTTTTTTAAAATGACTAAATTGCGATGATCACTATCACAAAAAGCGACTAATTTATTTGAAATATTAGTAAAATTGTTAATATAAGATGAAAAGTTATTTCTGATTAATGATAAATTATCCTCGATTGATTTTATTCTATTTTCTAATTTTTCTTTTGCATTTGATAACTCTAAGGTTAGATTGTATGAACCAGAAGATACTTTTTCGCCAATGTATGATTCCTTTTGTTTGGTTAAAGAAATAATTTGCTCATCAATTTCTTTGAGCTGACTATCAATTTCAATAAATCGATTCTTGTTACTTTCGACGTCTTTTTGCAAATTAGTAATTTGATTTAAAAATACTTGATATGTAATTCTTTTAGAAATATAACTTGCTAAATTCAAATCTCTTTTTCTCTCACTGAATTCAAGCCATTGCTTATGAATATCTTCAAGTCTTTTGATCTTGATTTGCATATTCTCCGCCTCAAGTTCAAGTCTTTTATATTGCTGAATATTTGCTCTCATTGATTCAATGTTGATTTCATTCGGAACATCACAAATATATTCTGTTAAAAATTGCTCAATATTAGTAATTGGGGTAAATGAAACTGCTTTTTTAAATAATGAAAAATACTTTTGTTTCAAATTGCCAAACACTTCTTTAATCATTTCTTGATATTGAGCATTACTATCAGCAAAATAGTATTCACTATCAGAATAATTTTGTTTAAAATAATCACCTAATGACTTAAATGACAGAGGTACGCCAAGAACAACAAATTGATTATCTGGAATCTTGTCCTGTAAAACAAAGAAATGGTGTTCTTCAGAATTGTCTTCATAAATATCAAAAACAATACCGGTGCAGAATGATTTTTCATTTAAATCATCATACCATTCTAAAACAATATATGAACTAAAACGTCCATTTCTTAAATATTTAAATGAACCCGCTCCATCATCTCCAATTTCACCTTTTAAGTATCCTTTTAAAGTACGACCTGATTTTTCATTTGCAGCTTTGTTAAATGTTCTACCTGAAGTATCACCTAAAAGAACTATTTGCATCGCATCGATCAATGTTGATTTTCCAGCTGCATTTTGTCCAGTCAAAAAATTAATCTGATCAAGATCAAAAGTTACATTATAAAAATAGTGCCAATTTATAATTCTAATTTTCTTTAATAACTTCATATAACCTCCTAAAACGAACTTTCAAGACCATATTGAGCAATTTCATCAAAAATCGAATTAATTTTATCCATATCAATTACATATAAAATCGATGGTAAGATATAGAATGTAAACGATCTGTCACGATACTCACCTTGAACACGATTGATAATATTATGATTTTCTAAAAAACGATAGCAACTTGCCATACTTACTGCACTTGGTTTTTTATCAAGACGAATTAAACCTTTATCAATTAAAATCCGAAGTAATTCAGTTGCATTTGTATATACTTCAGTTGTCATTTGATTTTCTTCTCTTGCACATTCATATAAATAACGTAAACCATAAACCATTATTGAAGTTAAGAAATCAAGTCGTATATGATTTTCCTGATATTCATTATTAATAGAAATAACGCCAAGACGACTATCTTTTTCAATTGTCCATCCGGAAAATTCCATATATTCACGTATCATATCAATATTTCTTTCACAGAAAGAATAATCGCGATTACTTTTTATCATTTTTAAATGTCGATCATATGACTCTCTTAAAATAAATGATTTAAGCATCAGATTGTTTACTACATGAGCAAACTCTTCTTTGTCTGCATTAGTAAACTTTTCATATTCTTCAAAAAACATCTTACTCACCTTTCTTTACATAACCATAATCTGGCATGCTATATTTTTCTTCTTTTAAAATTTGATTCATCGGATTATTTCTTTTTATAGTATAGAATGCGTTGTTGTCATTGCCTTTTACTGATCCTAAAATAACCATAATATAATCTTCAACATTTTTAACATCAATATCTTTTACACTGATTTCATTTTGATCTTTAAATGCTTTATCCATAAAGTCATATATTCTTTCATCACTATATTGATAATATTTAATAGAGATTGCATTAATCCTTCATTTGCATCGTGTTCTAAGTCTTCAAGTATCAATGGATCACCTTCCAGACGATTATTACGTCTGATTGGTCTTTGCAAACTATATTCATCAATATAACCCTGTTGATATAAAACAATCGAATTATTGACATCTTTAATAACATTTTGATAAGTTCCAGCATCTTGATCACCATTAATAACTTTTGCTAAAGCTAAGAAAATTGTTTCTAACTTACCCTTAATTGATTTATCTGAGTTATTTAAATAAATTACCTTTTCAGTCGTAGCAATAGTATATTCTGATTGAGCTTTATCAATTTCTTCCATATCACTAGCCAAATGATCATAAGTATCAGAAATATAGTTAATTTTCTTAATAACATCATTTAATGCATCCTCTTTTGATTGAAGAGCATGATTAAACATTAATGCTTGTTCAATTAACCTATCTCTTACTGCATCAGTATTTAACCATCTCTTTAAAATAAAATTAATTGGACCATTATATAAAATAATTGAATCATTAGTTTTTAATGGGTGATAAATTGGATCCACAACATCTTCACGAGCAATATCAAAGTGCTGAGATAATACTTCATTTGGTGAAAAAATATTTTGTAGTTGCTTATGAAAAACTCTAATTGAGTGATTAAGTTTTGAAACCTCTAATTCAAGATCTTTAGTTTTATTAACCGCATTGACTAAACTACGATACATAAACTCATCTTGAGTTTCATCTTCATATTGTAAATCCGCAAAAGTTGAATGAACATATGATGTGTATTTTACTTCATTATCAGAAACAAATTCATAAATAATTTTTAACATTGATATTGAGTAACTTGGAAGTAAGATATACTCTGCACCGGTTTTAATTTCAGTATCTAACATAATCCAACCTGTATCAATAAGACGATGAAGAATTAAATTTGCTTTTACTCCTAAAGTTGGTTCAGTCGCTAAAGTTGCATCATCAAAATCCTCTGGTTCAATTTGAAATAAATTAATTTCATTTTCCCCACGACTTTTCAACAAAGCAAGAAAATCACTCTTTTTAATTTTATTACGATACATTGATAAACAATCATATAACGTTACTAATGCTATGCCATAAATATTTTTATTCCGACTCGATAAAATACTGAAGAAGTTATCTGGAATCTTATTAAATAAATTCAAACTAAACCCCCCCGTTTATATATCAGGTTTTATTATAAAATAATAAAAACACTTATTAACTTATTATATTATAAAAAAAGTGTTATTTTTTTTCAATATAGCACTTTAAAAAAAATTAAATCTGTTAATTATAAAAGCAAGTGCAACAAACAAAGAAAGAAAAGGGAAGAAAATGTTGCAAATAGAAGTAAAATTAC
>CANQDY010000111.1 GCA_947593895.1 uncultured Bacilli bacterium | reverse complement strand
TGAAATTATCTGCAGCTTTTTTATTTGTTTTATTTAATGTTTTAATAGCGCGTGCAGATAATTTCATGGTTACAACACGACCATTAATGTTTACTTTAACTGGTTGTAAATTAACATTCCATCTTCTACGAGTCGCTATTAAGGAGTGGGAACGCTTATTGCCACTGATTGGTCCTTTTCCAGTTACTGGACATACTCTTGCCATTTTTTAACCTCCTTAAAAAAATATGCGATTTTTCGCTTACTTGATTAGTTTATCAAATAGAGCATATATTTGCAAATAAAATTTATTGAAATTATGATATTTATAATTTAACTTGGTTAATTCTTAATCCTTTTGGGTATTTGTTATTTATTCGTCCTTTGGTTGCTTTACTAAATCCAAGTGGGATATTTTGATAAGTAATAAGAACCATACCATCGGCAATATCTTTTTTTAAAACATTTCCTTGAAGATAACTAATTACTTCTGATTGGTTTAAGTCAAGCTGTGTAGGAAATCTTTTTAAGTAATGCGATAAAGCGTGATCAAATTCAAACCCATATTTTTCTTTAGTACCAAGTTTGACTCCACCTCTAATTACTTTTAAATTTTTAAAATCAAAAGGAATAGGTAAACGATAGTATATATTGTCAAAATGATAGATATATCCTTCAACTTGACAAAGATTTTTAATATTCAGTTGATCTTTTATATCAATTTTTTTATTTTGCTTTAAAGTATATGGTTGCTTTGGTTTTTCTATCAAACATATATAATGACCCTCTCCAGGAAATAAGAAGGGAAAAAGGTGAATTCCAAGTTTACTTTTAGATTGATAAAATGATTCGTTATTTTCAAAAGGAACAACTTTAGCATCAGTTTGATTTAATAGGTGACAAATTACTTCTTCATCCTCTTCGTAAGAAAAAGAACAAGTTGAATAGATTAATTTTCCTCCAGGTTTTAAAAGATTATAAGCTTTTATAATTAATTCTTTTTGAACTGATGAAAGAGATAATACTTTTTCATAAGTCCAATCATCTTTCATTTTTTCTTCTTTTCTAAACATTCCTGATCCAGAACATGGAGCATCAAGAATAATTTTATCAAAAGTATTTTCAAATTTTGAAAAATCATTTATTGAGTTATTGGTTACAATAACATTTCCAAATCCCATTCTTTCAACATTATTGGATAAAACTAAAGCTCTTTCTCGAGAAATATCGTTACTAACAATGATTCCTTGATCTTGCTTAATAATTGCCAAGTGAGATGTTTTACCTCCTGGAGCGGCACATAAATCTAATACAATATCATCTTTTTCACTATCTAAAAAATAATTAACTAAAGCAGAGCATGGTTCAAAAATATAATATAGACCTTGTTCAAAATAGATATGTTTTCCAAGTTTATATTCATTTTCATCGAATAAATAACAATGTTTAACAAAAGGGTGAGGAACTAAATTTGGGAATTTTTCCAAAATAAAATCATCATCAATTTTATTAGTATTAATAATAATTGATTTTTTTGGTTTTTGATTCATTTCTAACATCAATTTTTCGATTAAATAATCTGTTAAATATTTTTTTAAATGTTCTTTAAATTCCATTTTATTCCCTTAGTTTATCAATAAAAAACTAGCGACTGGCTAGTTTATTTACTTTCAAATTTTTTGTCAAAATTATTAATTGCTGTTTTTATTAATTCTTCGGCTTCGCTTCGTCCTAGAATTGTTTGTATTGAAGTTTCTTTCCCTTCTAATTGTTTGTATACCTTAAAAAAGTGACAAATTTCATCAAGTATATGTTGAGGTAAATCATTGATATCTTGATAGCAATTTAGTGAAGGATCATCTGCGCAGATTGAAATAATTTTTTCATCAGACATATTTGTATCAATCATTTTAATAACGCCAATAGGGTAACACTTAGCTAAACAAAGAGGAACAATCGGTTCCTGACACATTACCAGAACATCAAGTGGATCCCCATCTCCAGCATAAGTGTGTGGTATGAATCCATAATTTTGAGGATAATGAGTTGAAGTATAAAGAACTCGGTCAAGAATTAATCTTCCGGTTTCTTTATCTAACTCATATTTCATTTTGCTACCTTTAGATATTTCTATGCATGCTAGAAAACTATAAGGTTTTATTCTTTTTTTATTGATATCACGCCAAATATTCATACTTTCCTCGTTAAGAAATAAATTTCTTCTTAATTTAACTATAAATGATTTGTTTTTTTTGTCAATAGCAAAAAATTAAATATGGCTTATAAATTATATGTTAAGTGTTATAAGAGAAAAAGAAGTTGATAAAAAAAGTATTAATTATTTTATCGGATAATTAACAATAAAATCACATGAGATTATAATTCTTGTCAATATAAAAAATACAAAGTTTAAAGCATTTTTATTAACTATTAAGGATTCATTGCTCATTATCTGTAAAATTTATTTACAATATTGCAAATGTTTAAATAATTAAGTAGTTATAAAAGTGATACTATTATTTATAATCAAATCATTGTTATTTTTTGTTAAAAAAATATTGGTGAAAAATAATATATAAATTTAATACATTGAATCTGATATTCAGAAAGTTCTTAAACTTGAAAATAACACTAGCATAATTTAATTCTGTTGGTATAAAAATATATTTATTTTCAATAGATAATCATTTATAATACTTTAATAGATGGAGAGAGGAAAATGCTTGAGAAATTTGCTAAAAGAAAAAGTACTATCCTAACTTATATTATCATATCACTTTTTTTGATTGCTTTATCATGTGTTAGTATATTTTTTAACGAATGGATTTTAATTCCTTGTGTTGCAGTATGCTCACTTTTTGGATTAATTAATATATTATTTCTAATTGCAAGTGAAGAAAATGTTGGTGCGACTGAATCAAATGGAAAATTTGCTCTTTTTTCGATATTTAGATATATTAGTATGATTCTTGGAATGGTAATTTCAGGATTATTAATATATTTGACGATGAGTGAAAAAATTGAATTAACTCGATATATTATGATAGCTATTGCGGCTTTACCATATTTTGGAACCACTATTAGTTACTTAGTTTCAACAAAATAGAAAGGATAATTATGTCTGAAGAAACAATACGTAACATTACACATTTTGGCTGGGATATGTTTTCCGGTGAAGTAATTATGTCCTTGATTGTGATGGGAATAATTATTATTTTTTCATTTGCAGTTTATTTTAAATTTAGAAAACTTGATCCAACTAAACCGGATAAAGGATTTGCTATGGTTGTTGAATCTGTGGTTGACAAACTTGAAAGTTTTACTGTGGAAATGATGGGAAATAAATGGAGACATTTTTCTGGATATGCATTAGGACTTGCCATGTATATTATTTTGTCATTTTTAGTTTCTATAATTGGTTTTCCAGGGCCATTAACTTATTTAGGTAATACTTTATCAATTGCTTTATGTACTTTCTTTTTAATTCACATTACTGCAATGAAAAAGAACAAACTTGGTTACTTCAAACGTTATATTGATCCAATTCCAATTTTGCTACCAGTTAATTTATTATCAATGTGGGCTCCATTACTTTCATTATCGTTACGTTTATTTGGTAATGCTTTAGCGGGTTATACTTTAATGAGTATTGTTTATTACTTCCTTGGTGTTGCATCTGATGCAATATTTGGTGGATTTATTTCTACTGGAGCATCTAATATATTTATCGCTCCATTTATTACTCCAGTATTGCACTTGTATTTTGATATATTCTCTGGATTAATTCAAACGTTTATATTTGTGATGTTAACAATGATATTTATCTCACAAGAAGATCCTGAAGAGGAGGATTCGAGTGAAGTGTTAAAAATTCAAAAAGGAAAGGCATAGGAGGTGAAAACATGGAAGCATTAAAATTTATTGGTGCAGCAATTGCTGTTTTTACCGGAGGTTGCTCTGGTATTGGTGAAGGACTAATATGTGCTAAAGCTATTGAAGGAATGGCAAGAAATCCTGAAATGTATTCAAAGTTACGTGCATCCATGATTTTAGGTTGTGCTCTTGATGAAACAACAAGTATTTACGCTTTATTAATTGCTATTCTTTGCCTATTTGTAGGCTAGAAAAGGAGATCTTATGACTTCATTATCGATTTTTTTAGTTTTTTATGAGGATAATATCTCCTTACCAAATCAAGATGATATTATCCATAAGTTAGTTCCAAACGTATGGGCATTTTTAATTCAACTTTTGGCTTTTTTAGTCATGGTTTTTGTCGTCATTAAATTTGCTTATAAGCCCGTGAAAAATTATTTAAAAAAGCGCGAAGATTTTTTAGCAAATGAAATGAATGAAACAAAA
>CANQDY010000110.1 GCA_947593895.1 uncultured Bacilli bacterium | reverse complement strand
TATCCCATTTAATATTATTATCTAAGTACTATGGATTTAATGTGTTTGATAAGAGAAACAAAAGTTTTTAACTTTTATTTTATAAAAAAACCATAGAATAATCTATGGCCTTATAATTAACGATGTTTTGATTTTTTGTATTCATTAATTATCAATCTTGAAGTTTCAAAATCAATTCGATTTTCGTTCACTAATGTTTTAACGACATCAACAAAATCGTCATTTTCAAGTGAGTCGTAAATTCTGATCTTTGAAATAACCTTATCAAGTCGAATTCTCATTGTTGGATAAGTAATTCCAAATTCTTGAGCAAGATCTTTTAAGGAGCCAGAACATAGCATAAATCTTTTAATGAATTCAATATCTTCTTGATCTAGTCTTGTAAGCCAATTTGGTGATTCTTCTTTGAACATAACGCTACCTCAATTCCATTTATATTAAAATCATACCATTTTTTTTAGTTAACATACAAGAAAATTTCATAAATTAGTTTGTACAAAATTTTCCTGCTTTATACATTTATACAAAATAATGATTTAAAGTAAAAAAATATTTTATTAATTCAGTAAATTATTAAATTAAAAAATATTTGGATTTTACTGACAAAATTCGACAGTGAACTAATAGTTTAATTAATAAAAATAATTTAAAAAAATTTTTTTCAATAAAAAATATTTGTACAACATTAGTCTATTTGATGTTTTATTAACATTTCAATTTCTTCATCAGAATATACTCTGATACCATTTTTTTCTAATAGTTTTGTAGTTATTCCTTTTCCTTTTTTTACGATTCTTTTGAATTTGCCATTGTAGATTTGATGAACACCACATGATGGAGAACGTTCTTTAAAAATTGCATATTTAACATTATTTTCTTTTGCAATTTGTAAAACCTTTTCAGCACCTTCTAAAAATTGATTGGTGACATCAAGATTTATTTCATTAATAACTCGTTTTCCAACGATCTCAGATGGAATTCGTGGAATAGGCAAACCACCTAAAACTTCAGAACATACTGGAATGAATTCAACTTTATCTTTTATTGACATAATAATTTCTCGACCATTATTTCTTCCATTCCACTTACAATTGTTACCTAATAGACAACTACTAATTAATATTTTTATCATAATTTACTCCCGACCTTTATTTTTAAATCCACTTAATATATTATATAAAACGCAAGGTGAGTAAAATGGAAAAACAGGAAATTGTAAATCTTTATGGTAAAAAAATAGTCGTTAGTATTAAAATTAACGACATATCTTCTCGCCGAATTTCCATTGTGGGTGGCCATATTTATATGACCTTGAGGGAGCCATATTCAATTAAAGATATTGAAAAAACCTTGATGAGTGTTTTAACTGAAAAAAAAGTGAGCACCTTGTATTCCACACCATATTATACTGATTATTATGTGGACATACTAGGAATAAGGAGACGCTTAGTTGATTTATCTAAAGGTCAAGAAAGAATTTCTAAGGAGGATTTTGTAATTTCAAATCAACATGAGTTAGAGAAGAAATTAAAAAATCTTGAGTTAGATATTATTAAATCAAGAGTTGAAAAATATCAAGCATTAATGAATATACCAATTTCTTATCAAGTAAAAATTACTAATATGCGTTCATCAGTTGGAAAAAACTACTACAAAAAAAAATTACTAACCTTCGATCGAATTTTAATTCATTTTTCGCTAGATATAATCGATTCGGTAGTTATTCATGAACTTTGTCATTATTTTGAACAAAATCATTCAAATCGCTTTTACAATATTCTTTTGAAATATATGCCAAAATATCGAGAAGTAAGAAGAAAACTAATTAATGGAGAAAGACAATGATTAAACATTTAACCAGTTTACAAAACAAATATGTTAAGGAATTATTTTGTTTGAAGAATTCTTCGGAAAAGAAAAAGCTTAATCGTTTTATTATCGAAGGCAATGATTTAGTTAATTTAGCATATAAGAATAATCAACTTGATTTAGTAATATGTCTAAAAGAACAAGAAAAATTTTCTTCAATTGATCAATTTATTGTTAATCAGGCAATAATTGAAAAATTATCAAACAATAAATCTACACCAAAAATTATTGGTGTTGCTCATTTTGATAAAAAAGAAATAAATGGCAATACTTTAGTATATTTAGATCATGTTCAGGATCCTGGTAATGTAGGAACAATTATTCGTACTGCACTTAGTTTTTCTTATTCAGGAGTTCTATTATCATCTGGATGTGCATCAATATATAACGAAAAGGTAATTCAATCATCCAAAGGAGCAATTTTTAAAATCCCAGTTTTAGAGGATTGTCAAATTGATGACTTGAAAAAGAAAGAATATCAAATTGTTTCAACAAGTTTAAATAATGCTGTCGATTATTCTAATGTAAATCTAAAAAAGCGTTTTGTTCTTGTATTTGGAAATGAAGGACAAGGAATTGATAAAGAATTATTGAAAAAAAGCGATTTATTAATTAAAATACCTATGAACAATATTGATTCACTTAATGTCGCTGTTGCAGCGGGAATTATAATGAATCACTATCGAAATTAAATGAAGATGAAAACAGTAATTATTTGTCTCCATGGCTTAATTAAAGATGCCCCTCATGATTTCACTGCTTTTAAACAATATGTTGAAGAAAATAATATTGATGTTAAAGTAGAGTTACCCATGTTGTATGATATTACTAATCCGAAAACATTTAAGTCTAAAACGAAATGTCGCAAGATTGATTCAATAATAGCTAATTACGAAGAACAGGGTTATGATATAATTCTTGTTGGCTATTCTTTTTCTACTGGTTTATGTGCAAAAATGTGTAAGAAACATAGAATAAAAAAAATTATTTTAGTTTCACCAGTAATTAAGATTTTAAGTCGTAAAGGCATTAGATTTTATCTAAAAACTGTTATTAAGTCATTTAAGTCAAAGACAAAAGCACGAATTAATAAGAAAAGAAGAAATAGATTAAAGAAATTACATTCTTTATATTTATTTGATTTGTTAATGTCCTGTTTTTATGATATACATAAAACCAAAAGAGCGTATAAATATATTAATTGCCCGGTGATGTTAATGTATGGAAATAATGATGAAATAACATATTTGAAACATTTAAGATATATTCATAGAAAAGTAAATAAGACAAATTATTTTGAAGTTGATTTTTATAACAACGCAAATCATGTGTTTATTATGTCAACTAAGGTCGATAAAACGCCATATTATAATGATATGATTAGATTTATTATTTGGGATGCATAATCTATTTGATTTTCAAAATTTTATCGACTAAAATATTTTTAAAGGCGTAAGAAGACAAAAGCCAAAGATGTTGGTATCCAGAGATTTTCTTAATTGGTGAAATAGAAAATACTGACTATTTGAAACTAATCACTTCCTAGCTATAATTGTGAATTATAGTAATGATTATCGGTTGTGCGTTATAGCTATTCGAGGGTCTGATGAAAATCAGAAACTAAGGTGGTATCGCGTTTATAACGTCCTTAGATGGACGTTTTTAATTTTTAAGGAGGAAATATGGAACTAAAAGAAACTCTATTAATGGGTAAGACAAGTTTTGAAATGAGAGGTAATTTATCTAATAAAGAACCTTCAATGCTAAAGAAATGGCAAGAAGACAGAGTTTATGATAAATTGCAGGAAAAGAATAAATCTTGTGAAGAATATGTTTTGCATGATGGTCCACCATACGCAAATGGTGATATGCATACTGGACATATGTTAAATCGAATTTTAAAAGATATAATTTTAAGATATAAATCAATGTCAGGATTTTATACCCCATTTTATCCAGGATGGGATACTCATGGTTTACCAATTGAAAATGCGGTAACCAAACAAGGTGTTAATCGTAAAACTACTCCCCCATCTGAATTTAGAAAAAAATGTGAAGAATATGCATATAAACAAGTTGAGCGACAAATGGCTCAAGTTAAAAGATTAGGTGTGGCTGCAGATTTTGAAAATCGTTATATCACATTACAAAAATCTTTTGAAAAAGATCAAATTAATGTTTTTAAACAAATGGCTCTTGGGGGATTTATTTATAAAGGGTTGAAACCTGTTTATTGGTCTCCATCTAGTGAATCCGCTTTAGCGGAAGCGGAAATCGAATATTATGATGTTGAAGCAAAAACAATATTTGTTCGTTTTAAAGTTGTCGATGGAAAAAATGTTTTAAATCCAGAAACTGATTATTTTGTTATTTGGACTACTACACCTTGGACAATTCCGGCAAACTTAGCAATTTGTCTTAATGAATTACTAGAATATGGTTTATTTAAAACTGAAAAGGGAAATTTAGTTTTCTTAACTTGTTTAAAAGATC
>CANQDY010000109.1 GCA_947593895.1 uncultured Bacilli bacterium | reverse complement strand
AAGAAGCGTTTCATCAAACTAAATCATATAAGAAATTTAAGAAAAAAGTCGAAAAATGGATTAATATTGATAAAATTGATTTAGAGGTTATTTTAGTTCCAATCGCAAAAGTAAAAATTGGAGATTATTATCAATATATTAACTGCGCTAATGGAATTATCGATGTTCAATATGAAAGAAACAAGGAAATTACAAGGAATTTAACAAGCGCCAGATTAATTTCCATTCCTTCAATTGTTGCCTTTATTTGTCTTGCGGTAAGTTCATTCTTTTTTAAAATGAAAAAAGAGATGATATTTGAAAACGGAATTAAGTATTTATTTGGAAATTTTGCTGACATAATATGGCTTATTTTAGTTATATTAGGGGTAATATTTTCTTTGTGTGCTCTCCCAACAAGAAATGGAATTGTTAAACGGGTTGCAAAAAAGAAACAAGATCAAATTAAAACTTGTAAAGTTTTTTCTCACCTTTTAATTGATATTGGATTTGGTCTATTAATATTGTTATTAATGTGCTTATAATATGGAAAAAAAGATAGTTTTATCAGTTCATGGACTTGTCGATTTTTTGCTAAGAAGAGGAGATATTGATAATCGCATTTATAATTCCAGTTCGATGCTTGAAGGAACTAGAATTCATTTGAGATACCAACAAATTCAAAATGGCGATTATTTGAAAGAGCAATATTTAGAAACGAAAATTGATGTTAATGATTATGAATTTGTTCTTTCAGGTCGAGCTGATGGAATTATTATAAATTGTTCAGTTCCAATAATAGATGAAATTAAGTCGACGATATGTGATTTAGAGTACTTTTATAATTCGCAAAAAGAATGGCATTTAGGACAAGCTATTGTTTATGGATATATGTATGCAAAAAATAATCATTTACCATCAATTAGAGTAAGATTAACATATATTTCTCAAAAAGATTTTAATGATAAGTTAATTATGAATTTTATTTATTCCTTTGAGGAATTAGAGGAATATGTTTTAAATTTATGTAAACGTTACTTGTCCTTTTATTTAGAAATTGATCGTCATAATATTGCAAAGAAGATTTCTAGTGAAAAACTAACTTTTCCATTTGAAAAATATCGCCCGGGACAAAAAAAACTTGCAAAATATGTATATGGATCAATTTTAAATAATGAATCAGTATTTATCGAAGCTCCAACTGGAATTGGTAAAACAATTTCAACCTTATTTCCATCTGTAAAAGCTTTTGCAACTCTTGATGTTGAAAAGGTTTTCTATTTATGCGCCAAGAATGTTGCTAAAAATGTTGCTTATGATACATCACGTAAACTTTTGGAAAATGGATTAATTGCTCGAGTTATAAAATTACAAGCAAAGGAAAAGTTGTGTCGATGCGATTCACGTAAATGTAATCCAGATGAATGTCCTTATACAAAAAATTATTATGATAAATTACAAAATGTTATTGAAAATACATTACTTAATTATTCCTTAATTGATGAAGATGTTGTTAATGATATTGGAACAAAAGAGGAAATGTGTCCTTTTGAACTTCAGTTAGATTTAAGCTTATTTTGCGACATTATAATTTGCGATTATAATTATCTTTTTGATCCAATGGCATATTTAAAAAGATTTTTCGATCAGGATAAGGTACCATACATTAGTTTAATTGATGAAGCACATAATTTAGTTGATCGTTCTAGAGAAATGTATTCCGCAAGTATAGATTGTGAATCTTTACATAAATTAAGAAATGAGTTTAAACATTTTAAAGCCTTGAAATTTAAGAAGGCACTAAAGAAATTGATTATATATTTAGAAGATATCAAAGAGCATAATCAAGAATTTGTTAAAGTTGAATCAAATTTTGAAGAACGTTTCTATAATATTCTTGATGATTTGTTTGTGCAAAGCCAAGATATACTAAAAAATTATCCTGAGTTTACCACGAATCAATTTTTAGAAAATTTTCGAAAGATTAATCGCTTTCTAAAAATTAGCGAGTTTATCTCTGATTCTTTTCATCTCTATTTTCATTGTTATGACAATATTGAAGTTCATATTCGTTGTATTGATTCATCATTTTTAGTTAAAAAAACACTTGATAAATTAATGGCAAGCATATTTTTTTCTGCAACACTATCACCAATTGATTATTATGTAAATTGTCTTGGTGGAAATAATAGTACACCAAAAATTATTTTAGAATCACCATTTGACAAGAATAATCTTTTAACAATTGTCAGAAATGATATTTCAACCAAACTTAAAGATCGTGAATTTTCATATAAAGAAATTGCATTAACAATTGAAAATGTCGTAAAACAAAAAAAGGGAAATTACTTGGTTTTTTTCTCTTCTTATCAGTATATGGAAGATGTTTATAATAATCTAGACCTCAATCAAGACATCGTGTATATAAAACAAACTAAGGACATGGATGAAAAAAGTCGATTATTATTTCTTGATCAATTCATCGAAAAACCTCAAATTACTACAGTTGGAATGGCCGTTCTTGGCGGTGCATTTTCTGAAGGAATTGATTTAGTTTCAACTCGTCTTATTGGTGCAATAATTGTAGGAGTTGGAATGCCAACTATTTCTTATGAACGGGATGTTATTAAAGATTATTTTCAATTGATTGGAAAGAATGGATTTGATTTTGCTTATGTTTTTCCTGGAATGAATAAAGTTATGCAAGCGGCAGGAAGAGTAATTAGAAGCGAAGATGATATTGGTGTTGTCGTTTTTATCGATAGTAGATTTAGTTATTATAAATATAAATATTTACTAAAAGAACAATACCGAGATGCTTATTACTTAAATAACATAGAACAAATTAATTATTTTGTCGATGATTTTTGGGTAAAACATTCAAAATAAAGATTTTTCTTTATATAAATAAAGAATTAAGATAAAATACTATTTACTTAGAAAGGGTGAAATCAATGAAATACGATTTAGATCATATTAGAAATTTTAGTATAATTGCTCATATAGATCATGGTAAATCAACTCTTGCCGATCGAATTTTAGAATTGACTAATACTGTTTCTAAACGTGAATTAAAGGAACAAATGCTTGACACAATGGACTTAGAGCGTGAAAGAGGAATTACAATTAAATTAAATGCAGTAAGTTTAAATTATCATGCTTTAAGTGGCGAAGATTATTTATTTAATTTAATTGATACTCCAGGTCATGTTGATTTTACTTACGAGGTCAGTAGATCTCTAGCTGCTTGTGAAGGTGCTATTTTGGTTGTTGATGCCTCCCAAGGTGTTGAAGCTCAGACTTTAGCTAATGTTTATTTAGCTATTGATAATGATCTTGAAATTGTTCCCGTTATAAATAAAATTGATTTACCATCTGCATCTATTGAAAGAACAAAAAATGAGATTGAGGAAACTATTGGAATTCCATGTGATGATGTAGTAGGAATTTCTGCAAAAACCGGACTTAATGTTGATTGTGTTCTTGAAGAGATAGTTAATAAGATTCCTTCACCAAAAGGTAATATTAATGCTCCTTTAAAAGCATTAATTTTTGATTCTTTCTATGATTCTTACCGAGGTGTTATTGCTCAAGTGAGAATTAAAGAAGGTAAAGTTAAAGTTGGAGATACAATTATTTTAATGAATCCAAATTTAGAATATCAAGTTATTGAACTTGGATTAAGATGTCCAAGCGAAGTTAAAGTCGAAATGTTATATGCAGGTGAAGTAGGATGGATTGCCGCACAAATAAAGGATATTAATCATGTTCGTCCTGGTGATACGATCACATTAAAAAACAATCCTGCAGATGAACCATTACCAGGCTATCAGACATTAAATCCGATGGTTTATTGTGGACTTTATCCTTGCGATTCAAAAAAATATCCAGATTTAAAAGATGCACTAGAAAAACTTTGTTTGAATGATGCTTCTTTACATTTTGAGCCAGAAACTTCTCAAGCTCTGGGATTTGGATTTAGATGTGGTTTTTTAGGTTTACTCCATATGGATGTTATCCAAGAGCGTCTTGAAAGAGAATACAACATTGATTTAATTTTAACTGCTCCAAGTGTTATTTATAAAATTTATTTAAATACTGGAGAGATAATCGAACTTGATAATCCGGCAAAGTTTCCAGATTTGACTCTTGTAAAGGAGATTCATGAACCATTTGTTGAGGCAAAGATTATGACTCCAAAAGAATTTATCGGACCAATTATGAAATTGTGTCAGGAAAGAAGAGGAATATATGTTGATCTACAATATCTAGATGAAACAAGAATGCAACTAGTTTATCAACTTCCTTTAAGTGAAATTGTCTTTAATTTTTTCGATAAACTAAAATCGTATTCAAAGGGATATGCCTCTTTTGATTATTCACTAATTGGTTATCGTGCTTCTAAATTAGTTAAAATGGATATATTACTTA
>CANQDY010000108.1 GCA_947593895.1 uncultured Bacilli bacterium | reverse complement strand
AATAACCGAGTGATATAAAAATATAAAATCATGTAGTTTTAATAAAAAAATGAAATGAGCTTTAGAGGAAGCTAAATACTGGCTTCCTCTAAAGATTATCATCAAAGGAGAAGGTATGGCCAAAGCAAAGAAAGTAATTGATATAGTATTATACATTTTATTAGGATTTGTTTGTATAATATGTGTTTTTGTAACAATTTTATCAATAAATCAAAAAAAGGACGGAGTTCCTAGTGTTTTTGGCTATTCTGTAATGACAGTTCAAACTGAATCTATGCAGGGGACAATCAACAAAGGAGATTTGATTGTCACAAAATTAGTTAATGAAAAAATTACTGATTCACTAGAAAAAGGAGATATCATAAGTTTTTACATATTAGTAGATGGGGAAAAAATAATTGATACTCATAGAATTAGTGATATTAAAGAAGAAGTCGGAGAAAAATTCTTTGAGACAAAAGGTGATAATGTCGACGCAATCGATGATGGCTATAGAAGTGAGTCTGATATTATTAGTGTTTACAAATTTAGAATTGCTGGTTTAGGAAATGTCGTTAATTTTCTAAGAACCACATTAGGATTTTTCTTATGCGTATTTACTCCCTTAGCGGCGTTTATAATATATGAAGCCTATCGCTTGATTACAATAATTATTTATAACAAAAGAGTTGAAATGATTGATAATGTAAAAGATTCAACTTCGGAAGATGTAAAGAACGCAATTATTCAAGAATATCTTGAAAAACAAAAACTCGGAGAAGAGCAAAAAGAAAATGAAGAAAAATTAGATGATGAATCTAATCATAAAAGGAGTGAATAACAGTGGGAGATTTTGGTAAATTTCTATTTGAAATATTAAAACAATTTTTCTTAGGATTTTGGAGAATGATTTCAAATTTCTTTGGAGGAATCGTCGATATATTTAATATTCCAGAATACATCAATATTATTGAAGTATATAAAGATAGCTTTAATGTATTAGCATGGATTTTAGCAATATTAGTATTTTTAGTGTTAGTTGGTTTTATTGCAGGAGTAATTTTCTTAATCTATTTATTAATTAAAAGGAAAATTAAATTATATAAGAATTCAATGAATCAAGAAGCCCTTATTAGTGAAGTGGGAAAATTAAATGCCGAGGTAATTAAGTTAAGTAAAGAGAAAGATAAAATTCTTCAACTTAGACTTGCAGGTGGTCAACCAATCGATTACGAAGAAGATGAGAATGATCAAATTGCTAATACTTCCGGTTCACGTTTCTACAAGTTAACCGCAATTGATAATAAATATAAAGATTATGATCCTTCTTCAGAAATATTCAATAAAAATATTACTCTATCTGAAATCTGTGAAATGTTTAGAAATTATGCATGTTCAAGAATGGGATTATATTATGAAATCAGAGTTATCCGTTTATTCATCGCTGCTTTCTCAAGTACAAGATTAATCATTCTTCAAGGTATTTCTGGTACTGGTAAAACTTCATTACCTTATGCATTTGGAAAGTTCTTAAATAATGATGCATCAATTGCATCAGTTCAACCTTCTTGGAGAGATCGTTCAGAATTATTTGGATATTTCAATGAATTTACAAAACGATTTAATGAAACTGAAATTTTGAAAAAAATGTATGAATCAACTTACACTGATAAAGTCTATATTACAATTCTTGATGAAATGAATATTGCTCGTGTTGAATACTACTTTGCAGAAATGCTTTCAATTCTTGAAATGCCATCTCGCGAAGAATGGGTAATTGACCTCGTTCCAAGTGGGTGGGATAACGATCCAAAACATATCGTTGCTGGTAGATTTAGACTTCCAAGCAATATGTGGTATGTTGGTACTGCGAATAACGATGATTCAACATTTGCTATTTCTGATAAGGTTTACGATAGAGCAATTCCAATTAACATTAACTCAAAGGGTAAGAAATTTGATGCTCCATTTACAGAAAATTTAAATTTGAGTTCAACATATTTAGAAGGTTTATTCGAAGATGCAAAATTAATATATGAAGTCAGTAAAGAAGTAATTGAAAAGATTGAATTGCTCGATGACTATGTTATTGAACATTTCCGTTTAGCATTTGGTAATCGTATTGTTAAACAATTAAGGGACTTTATTCCATCATTTGTTGCTTGCGGTGGAAGTGAATTAGATGGACTTGATTATGTATTAGCAAATAAAATTTTCAGAAAATTTGAAGCATTAAATATCACATTTATTCGTGATGAAATTGATGGCTTAGTAAATAAACTTTCGGAATTATTTGGAAAAGAAAATATGCAAGAATCCAAGACATATTTATTAAGATTAAAGAAATTAGTGTAATTAAAATTATTAAATATAGGAGGTGAAAAAATATGGCAAAAGAAATTGATAATCTATACAAACTATTTAAAAATAGTAATTTTGTTGATCGTGATAATCAGGATGTCAGAGCCATTTTTAACACCCTTCAATCTGGCAAAAGAATTACCAGAATTGATAAAAATTATGTTGAGGCATTAATTGATATCAAATGGGTTGAAGAAATTGAAAAATGTATTATCCCTCTTGATACAATCATTAGAAATCCAGGGCGTTTCATAAAAAAGGAAGAAGAGATTATTCCAATTGAAATGGCAAGGAATATTGATAATGATTCAATTAGACATTTAGCTCAACATACCAATATGATTCAAAGTGTAAAGAAAGATCAAGTTACACCAAGAAAAATACTTAATGGTTTTAAAGAAGAAAGTTATGATACTTATGAAAATCGCTTTATTTATACATTACTTATTAATTTAACATATTTTATCGATAAAAGATTAGAGTTAATTCTTAATACTAATGGTAAAAATGAATTTGCAATTCAATATCAAAACCATGTCATGATTGGTGAAGATGATTATCAAGTTAAGATTGAAATCAGCACTACAAATATTAGAAATTCACGAATTGATGATATCGATAAATTGATTTCTGTTGATGTTGAAAAACTTAATAAAATTCAACGTATTAATCGTATTCGTCAAATCATATATGATTTTCAGGCCTCACAATTTTTCAAAAAAATGGAAGGATGTGTCAAGGTTCGTTCACCACTTCAAATGACTAATATGTTATTAAAAAATGTTGATTATCAAGCTTGTGTAAATTTATGGGCATTTGTTCAAACTTATGATGAAAAAGGAATTCAGATGAATTCAGTAAAGCTTAATAGCGAAGCAAGTTCTAATGCAAAAGATGACTTTGATAGTATTTCTTCAGAATTATTTGTTTTATTAAAGAAATACACAGAAAGTGATGTTATTAGTTATGAAAACAAAACATATGAGTTAGAAGAACAAACTCAAGGCAAGATTATTGATAAAACAATTTCAAAATTAATGAATGAACTTAATTTATCAACTGAATCAATTAGAAAAACCTTCATCGATCATCTGGATTTAGCAAATAAGAAAGCTAAAAGAAATCAAAATACCATTAAAGAGATTATTGCCAGAGCAATTAAACTTGAAAAAGAAAAAGAAGTCAAGTACCTTGCTAATTTGAAAGAAGAAAGAAAGAAAAAACTTGATTTACAAGCAAGACTTGCAATTTTAGAAAAAACAAGACAAGCAAGACTTGAACTAAATAAATTAAAGAAAGAAGCAATTCTAGAAATTAATTCATATAAGAATATGGATAATTACAATAAAAATAATCAAGAATTACTTAAAAATTATTTAAAAGAAGGATTTAAATCTGTTCGTGAAAGTAAGGCAATTGTTGATATCAATAATGCAGTAAATGAATTTAAGAAGGAAGCCGATAAATTAAAAGTTAAGCCATTAATTAATGTTTATAGGATTAATCGAATTTATGGTCGAGAAGTTAAAATTTACAATGGTAAACAAAAAAATAATAAACCTAAACTTAATTCAAATAACAATAGAATTGTTAAATCAAATAACAAATTTGGTAAACAATTTAAAAAGGGGAAAGAGGTTAGGGTTAATAGTAAAAACAAAAAATCTAAATTTAATAATTCGATTATAATTCAAAGAGTTCAATCTAAATTTAATAATTCAAATCCAAATTTTAAAAGTTTCAGGAAGAATGAGAATAAAAGAACTAGAGAAATTAGAGTAAATAATTCAGATAAATTAAAAGAAAAAATAAACTAGATGAAAGGAGTAATTAAGATGAAAAGAAAAAGTAAATTATCTAAAACAACTAAACATTTGTTATTAGTGATTCCTACTTTTTTTGTGTTGCTTAGTACTTCGTTCGCATGGTTTATACATGGAGATTATGTATCAAACTCTTCAATTGAAATGGGAGTCATGGATCCCAATTACCTAACAATCAAAATTAAAGAAAATGAAGAGTATAAAACTGTCATTAAAGAATTTGAAATTAATGAAAATTTTTCATATCAGGAAGTATGTGCTAGTTTTGAAAATGATGATATTTCTTTTTACACCATAGAGAATACAATTCTTGGTGGTTC
>CANQDY010000107.1 GCA_947593895.1 uncultured Bacilli bacterium | reverse complement strand
GAGATATAGAAATAGAATGGAATATTGAATTTTAATAAATAATGATATTTTTGGACTTTTCCTATTCCTGCACATGGTGGAGTTGATTTGGGTTATACCGATGGATTTAAATACGAAAAAGATTTTAATTTAAAATTATCTAGGGATATTTATAATCATTTAAAAGAATTGGGTTTTCCTGTTTTTATGACGCGAAATGACGATTCGACGATAAGTAATTACGATCGCTATGATTATTTGGTCAATGTCTTAAAAGATAGTGGTGGTAAAAGTCTCATTCTATCAATTCATATCGATAATGAAAGAAGAGAAGGAATTGAGATAATCTATTCGATATTAAAAGATAAAGATGATAACATCGAACTATATCACAAGTTGAATGACATAACGAATGTCACAACTAAAACTCTACCAACCGATGAAAACAAAGATTATTATGCGATACAGCGAATTGCACCTAGTGAGGCTGATGTTTTAGTCTTAGAGTTTGGTTATGATTATGTCAAAGCAACAGATGAACAAATCACGGAATTAGCAAATGAAATAGTGGATGTCATCGTCGATACCTTAAGTGATGGTGAAATGATGGGCTATGAAGATTACGTCGTTCAAAATGGTGATAATTTATATGAACTATCACAGAGGTATGATGTGACAGTAGATGAACTCAAAATGATCAATAATATGGGAACTGATCAAATAGATATTGGACAAATATTAAAAGTACCAAGACAAAAGAAAAAGTATTATATCGTCATGAAAGGCGATAGTCTTTATAGTATTGCCAAGAAATTTGATACAACTGTGGACAAAATAAAAGATATTAATAATTTGATCTCTAATAAATTATCAGTCAATCAAAAATTATTAATACCTAATTAATATATTTCTTGGCATACTCCTGGATAAGGTTTATAAAAGCAATGATTTTTATATTTTCCACTCAATTGTTGATTATACCAAAGGGAAATGCAGTTTGATCCTTTAGTTGGAGAATAAAACCATAAAGCATTGGTAGCGGGAAAATAGTATTGGCCATTTAAACAGCGAAGTGCTAACTCTTTTTCTAATGTCGTAGCAGCATGACTAAATAAGTTGCTGTTGACGCCAGAGAAACCACCTGGATTTTGATATACGACTTGCGGTATTGTATTGATATTTTTAAAAGTTAAGCAATTCGCTAAAGCACGATTGACAATGACATTACCAACCATTAACATACCTAGGTCACCTTCACCAATAGCTTCAGCTCGCATCAGTCTGGCCATTAAGTCCAAGTCATTGGCATTATAGTCTAATATTGCCATAAAATCACCTATAATAGATTATGATAAAAAATAAAAAGTGTTATTGTATTTAATGAATGAATGTGTTATAATCATACGCATAGGGGATTAGTTAAATGGTATAATAATGGTCTCCAAAACCACTGTTGGGAGTTCGATTCTCTCATCCCCTGCCAAGAAATATAAGGCTTAAAACCTTTAAATACATATAGAATTGATAGAAATATCAGTTCTTTTTTTATGCCATACATAGTCATACTTATTATATATGAATGGCAAGGTAATTTAGAAAATCTAAAAGAAAACTATGTAGTAAATTATCAGTACTCTAAACCTATCTAAAAAAGGAATAAAGTTATATACTTTATTCCATATTCTCACAACTTATTCTACATTATTGTAGCACAATTCGACATTTATTAATACCTATTTTTAGCATTTTTCTATCAAAAATTCAATGAAATTTCTGTGAAAAAATAAATAACTACGTAACCTTAATGCAATTTTTTAAAAAGTTTAATTTTAAAAAAAATTTATGCCAAAATATAAAAGTCAAAAATAAAGTCTTAAAATTTATAAAGAAAGGAGGAAAATATGTCTAAAAAAGGAGAAAATATTACGAAAAGAAAAGATGGAAGATATGAAGCTCGATTTGTTAAGGAACGAGATGAGTATGGTCGAATCAAAAAATATGGTTTTGTTTACGCTAAGAGTTATTCAGAAGTAAAGAGAAAACGAGATGAAAAAATTAAAAATTACGAAAAAGATGATCATATAAAAAAAATATATGAAAATAAAACAATAGCTTATTCCATTGATAAATGGTTAGAATATAAAATATCCCTCAAAGATTCTAGTTATACAAACTACTATTCAATTATATATTCTAAAATAATTCCCTTTTTTAAAAATAAAACTTTAAAAGATTTAAATGAAGATATTATTTTAGATTTTATTAAATATATACAACATGAAAAATTGAGTAATAAACGAATAAAAGATATTTTATTAGTACTAAAACAATTTTTAAAAGACAAAAATATAAATATAAAAATTGATTTACCAAAAGTTTCTACTAAAAAGATAGAAACCTTAAATTCAGATGAAATATCTATCATTGAAAAATATGCCAAAGAAACTGATGATGTAAGAGTATTTGCTATTTTGCTCGTTTTATTTTCAGGTCTTCGTATTGGCGAACTCTGTGCTTTGAAGTGGCAAGATATTGATTTAGAAAATAAAATATTACATATCAACAAAACATTAATTAGAGTAAAAAACAAAGATCCTAATAGTGAAACTAAAACAAAAATTATTTTAGATACACCTAAAACCAAACATTCTATTCGAGATATTCCCATAAATGAATCCATTTTACCATATCTAAAAAAATTTAAAAAAGATAATAAATGCTTTTTTTTAACAGGTAATAATTCTTTTATTTCAACTAAAAAATATTATTTTTTTTATTTAAATGTTTTAAGATCATTATCCATTCAAAAATATAAATTTCATATTCTAAGGCATACTTTTGCAACTCGTTCTTTACTTTGTGGAATTGATATTAAAACCTTAAGTGAAATACTTGGTCATTCTAGTGTTAAAATAACTCTTGATTTGTATGTTCATGTTAAAGAAAGTGAAAAATTAATCCAAATAAATAAATTAACACTAACACCATAAGAGAAGTCATTTATAAAAGTCAATTTTATAATTTTGGCTTTTTTTATTTTGCTTATAGGAAAAAATAGAATAAAGTATATAACTTTATTCCAAACTAGGAATTCATTTGTATTTGTTATTTTGTTCATAACTTGAATAATTATGTTTAAAGCAAATAATAATTTAATGATTAAAAAGTAAGGAGATAACAATGAAGAAAAGATATAAATTAAAAAAGCAAACTTGTATTTTGTTTTTATATGGAGTAAGCATTTTATTCTTATTTACTTTTGATTTTAGTTCTAGTAGATATATGGGACAATTAGAGGGAAAGGCTGAAGATGTAATTGCAATTCCTATTATCAGTTTAGATAATCCAACATTTAATTATAGACCTGATGATATGCTTCCTGGTTATGTTGATGAATCAGATTTCTATGTTAAAAACTATGATGATACAAAACAAAACGAAGTTTTAATGAAATATCATTTAAAAATACAAATAGATTCCATAATACCAGTAAAAGTTGCCTTGACGAGCGAAGATGGAACAGAGATGGATTTAACTGAAAATAAAACTGAGGAATATGAACTTCCATATACGAGAAAAATGTTAACAAAATACCATATAAAGATTGAATGGGCGGAACAAGATAATGATTTTAAATATGCAAATGAAGATATAAAACTTACTATTGACTTAGTATCAGTTCAGGTAGTTGAAGGTGTATAACATGAAGATAGTAACAAGAGTATTAAAAATATTATTTTGGGTAGTTTTAGTAATCATTGATATTTATAGTACGTTTATTATTTCCCAAAAACTTATTTGGAAAGATAAAACGCCTAGTCTCTTTGGATATAAAAACTTTATTGAATTAACGGGAAGTATGGAACCAACATTAAATGAAGGCGATATTATCATTACTAAAGAAACACAAGAAATAAAAGAAAATGATATTATATCATTTCGAGAAAAAAATTCTGTAATTACACATAGAGTATTTGAAGTATATAAAGAAAATGGTAAGGAATATTACATTACAAAGGGCGATGCCAATTCTAATACTGATCCAGTGTTATTAAATAAAGAAAATATTGAAGGGAAGTATTGTTTTAAAATTCCTTTTATAGGTAAAATAATTCTCTTTTTACAAAAACCAGTTGGATTAATTATATTATTTACAATGTTTTTAATCGCCTTAGTAATTAGTTCAATAGAGCCAAAGAAAAAGGAAACAGCAGAATAGAATGGAGGTGTAGAATGAAAAAGAAAAAAATAAAAAATGTGATTGTCATATCTGTTATAGCAATTATGATAGTTGCTTTTGCAATGTCATTAGGAAAAACTTATTCTAAATATGTTTTAACAAAACATTTTGAAACAACCTTTTCGTCTCTTCCATTTTATTTTGAAGTAGAAGACGTAACTAGCAAGAGAATTAAAGCCGAACCAGATCAAGTTGTCAGTTTGAATATAAAAAACTATCTTGGAGATCAAATTAATAAATTTGATACCAAATATACAATTACGTTAGAGGATAATGAAATTTTTACCTTAAAGCC
>CANQDY010000106.1 GCA_947593895.1 uncultured Bacilli bacterium | reverse complement strand
TTTTCCTGAAATAATCTTCGCATCTACAGTGGTAAAATGAGGGATATCTTCCATTAATGTCAATTCACTTTCTTTATCAAATAAGTGAATTTTATCAGTATCAACAGCAATATTGACAATATCACCTAACTCATAGCTGACACCGGATGGGATCTTTACAATAATTTGATTATGGCTCTTTAATCCAATTTCTTCTTCAAGAGATAATTGTCCATAAACAATTGATTCATTTCCTAATTGCTCAACAACATTAACCTTTGCTTGAATGCCAGTGTTCTTTTTAACAATCGTTAAATGATCAGGACGGATACCTAAAATAACTGTTTTTGTACCATCCAAGTAGCTTTTATGAACTTTTGAAACAGTTTCAAAAGGTACTTCAAATGATTTTCCATCATCAAATGTTATAATAACAGATGATCCATGACGTTTTAATGTAACATCAAAGAAGTTCATTTGTGGAGTTCCAATAAATCCAGCAACGAATTTATTCTTTGGTTTATTATAAAGATTTAATGGGGTATCAATTTGTTGAACATATCCAAGTTTCATAACAACAATTCTTGTACCCATAGTCATAGCTTCTACTTGATCGTGTGTAACATAAATAAATGTTGTTTGTAATTTTTTATGTAATTTTGTAATTTCTGTTCTCATTTGAGCTCTTAATTTAGCATCCAAGTTTGATAATGGTTCATCAAGTAAGAAGACTTTCGGATTTCTAACAATAGCTCTACCTAAAGCGACACGTTGACGTTGACCACCTGACATTGCTTTTGGTTTTCTTTCCAAATAGTCTTCAATATCAAGAATCTTTGCGGCTTCAAGTACTCTCTCTTTAATTTGATCATTTGGCATGTGTTTATTTTTTAATCCAAATGCCATATTATCATATACAGTCATATGAGGATACAAAGCATAGTTTTGGAAAACCATTGCGATATCTCTATCTTTTGGTTCCATATCGTTAACTAATGTATCACCGATAAATAAATCACCTGCGGTTATTTCTTCAAGACCGGCAATCATACGAAGAGTTGTAGATTTACCACAACCTGACGGTCCAACGAAAACGATAAATTCCTTATCGTCAATATCAATGTTAAAGTCATTAACAGCTTTATGACCATTGTCATAAACTTTATAAATATGACTTAATTTTAAATTTGCCATTACATTTTCCTCCTAAATAATTGTAATCGAATATGCAGGAACATTAATTGTTTCAGCAGTCAATTTCGAATAGTAAGATACTGAAGAAGTTAAGGAATACTTAATTTCAGTTGGCACTTCTTCAAGCCCAAGTTCATTTAATTTAATTGAACTTGCTTTATTACTGAAATTGTATAATAAATAAATTTTACTATCATTGTAAGATTTTTCCATTACTGTATAGGTACTACCGACTTTAACAAATTTTTGCTTGCCTCTTGCTATTTCTGGAAAGCAAGCCTTAACGCGATTAAGTTCTCTGATAAAGTTCCATAATGAATTAGCATCATTCATTTGTTTATCAGCTGGTGGTAGATATTGTTCAGTAGGACTTCCTCCTGGAGCATAATTTGTCATTCCTTCAGTGTTAGTTTTCGACCAATACATTGGATGACGTTTATTAGGATCCTTATTTTGTTCGATTGATTGATCTCCTGCTCTCATACCAATTTCTTCACCATAATAATTGAAAGTATAACCACTTAATGTATTATTTAATCCCCAATAGAATTTACATGCTGTTTGATAATCTTTTTCATCAAATTGTCCTGACATTAAGTTAATAGCTCTAATCGTATCATGATTAGTTCCAAAATTAGTATCAATAGCATTTTCATTTGCATCATACATTTTTTTGTCCCAATTTTCAACAATTGATCTAAAGTAATCAGCAGCACATCTTGTTTCAAATCCTACTCCGTCATTTAGAATATCAAATGCCTTTGAGTTTGTTTCGGTAGGAACAGAATAAATAATTTCTTCTTTCGCTTTAGTTAATTTTTCTATTTTTTTATTATATAAAGCAGAATTGCTTAACACATTATTTAGCTTACCTTTACCATCTGGTGCACCATAATTGAAATTTAAATATGTGACATCATGAGTATTTTTATAATAAGAATCAACTGTATCACTCCATGGACCTTCTCCACATAAGAAACAACCTTTTCCATTAGTTAGTTCTTTACCCCAATCAGCAATTTGATTAATAAAATCATATGTTTTTTGTTTATCTTGATCAAAGTAATGTTGAACAGCATCAAGACGGAAACCTTTGACACCACGATCAAGCCAAAATTTCATAATATCCTTTACTTCATCCTTAACTATTTGTTGATCTAAATTTAAATCAGGCATTCCATCATTGAACTGTCCTTCATATGACCAGTTTGTTCCTAAAATTGGGTGATAATTTCCTCTTGGAGTAAAATCATCACTATCAACTTGACGATGAATAAAATTATAATATCGAAGACTTGGATATTGATTCATATCTTCCTCGGTTGGTCCCATTGTTTTTTTGTCATAAGAATCAATTTTTTTGATATCTGAAATAGCTTGTTTGAACCATGGATGCTGATTAGATGTATGATTAACTGCTAGATCAAGAATAATATCAACACCTCTTTCATTAGCGATTTCAATTAAATTTTTAAAATCTTCTAATGTACCATATTTTGGATCAATTGAATAATAATCAGTTGCATCATATTTATGGTAGGTTGGACTTGGAAATATCGGTAAAAAATAAATACCATCATATCCCAATGATTTTTTTGAATTTCGATTTCCATCATTTATGTAATCAAATTTTTTTATGACACCATTAATATCACCAATTCCATCGCCATTTGAATCAAAAAATGAATATACTAATAATTGATAGAAATTTTTATAATTGTCATTTACATAGTTATCAGTATGGTTTTCACTTTGAAATTTTGGTTGAATTTTTTCTAAGCTAACTCCATTTTGACTTGATGATCCACACGAAAATAAACTAGTGGTAAGTAAAGTAGACGCTAAAATGTATAAAATCGATTTTTTCATATTTCACCTATTTATATATTAATCCAGAATAAGAAGATAGTTTATCATTTTTAAATGCATTATCGGATGAAGTAATTATTATTTGATGTAAATCAGGTAATTCAATATCATTGTTTGATAAATTAATTACAATTTTAACATCATCCCGAGAATAAGCAAATATCTTATCTCCAAGGTCGATTAGTGAAAAATCATCACCTGTAATCTGATAATAATCTTTTCTAAATGTAATTAAATTCTTAATAAAATTTAATATAGATGTTTTATCTTTTAATTGTTCTTCAACATTGCAAGCCTCATTTCCTTGCGGTAAATATAATTCACCATCATAGTCAGAGAAACCACGATTTTTTGAATTATTCCATTGCATTGGAGTACGATCACCAGTTCTTTGGTATCCGCCATCTTTACTTGGTAAATCACGATGTTTCATACCGATTTCATCACCGTAATATATAAATGGCACACCAGGTAAAGTCATTATTATCATGTAAAATAATCTTAATTTATTATCATCTAAGAATGACGCTACTCTTGGGGTATCGTGATTACCGGAAATAATTCCTAAATATCCATGATTTTGTTTAGCTGAATTTATTCGTTTTATTAAATCTATTTTAAATTCGTTTTGATTTCCTCCATTTAGTACACTTTCACCACGCGTTTTTGTGGTAGAGCGACTAAGTAGATGAGAAAAATTATTCCAGTGATCAAGTACGAAATCACAATCAAATCCACACTTTAATGCACAATCTGGATTACACCATTCAGAAACAAGAACTGCTTCTGGGTATTCTTTTTTAAATATTTCATCAGAAATTTCTTTCCAAATTTCCATTGTTGCAACTTTAGAGTCATCATTTTTAACTAGCGAATCAGCCATATCGACTCTAAAGCCATCTACGCCTAAACTAAGCCAATAGCGAATAATTCTTTTAATATATTCGCGAGCTAATTTAGTTCTCTCATCTTTATATGACATCTGCCACTCAGGATGAGTTATTTTGTTAAATCCAAAATTGAATGCCGGTTGAGTTGAGAAAAAATTAACCATATAGCATCCATTACGATCATATCGACCGGAAATTAACCGATAAGGTTGTTCATAATTCCAAACACTATTATTCCAAATAAATAAATCTGAATATTTGTTTCGCTCAGCCCTTGCAGACTCTAGAAAGTCTTTGTTTTTTTCACTTGCATGACCTGCAACAAGGTCGACTATAACATGCATTTTTAGATCATGAGCTTTATTTAATAATTTTTTGAAATCATCAATTGTACCAAATCTAGGATCAACATCAAAGAAATCACTGACATCATATCCTCCATCCATAAATGGTGATTTGTAAAATGGATTTAACCAAATGGCATTGAATCCTAAATTTGAAACATAATCTAACTTTGAAGTAATACCATTTAAATCACCAACTCCATCAGAAAAAATAGATGTATGCCTAAAACATTTAAATTTACTTGCACAAACCAAATCAGAAA
>CANQDY010000105.1 GCA_947593895.1 uncultured Bacilli bacterium | reverse complement strand
TTAATATTAAAGATAGTTAAAATTTTATTAAATATATCTTTTTAAATTCTTAATTTGACATAATTCGACATATAAAATATAATGTTTGTTAGTAATTACTTACTTACTTAATTAACGAGGTTAATATATGAATATCAGAAACACAATAATTTACAACACAATCTATGAAGCATCAATTAATTCGCTTCATAAAATTAAAACTATAGAAATAGCACGTAATTCTGGATGTAGTGAAGCTAATATTTTTAAACTTTTTAATAATAAATGCAATTTGTTACTTGAATCATACCTTAATGCTATGAGAATAATGGAAAACGAAATTTCTATTAATTATCCAAAAAGCATTAAGAATATTGATCGACTGATTTCATTCACAACTGAATTATGGAATCAGTATATTTTTTTCTTTGTTAGTAAACAACATTTTGCTTCGTTTGTTTATGAATATCGATTAAGCTATTTTTATACTCCATCAATTGCAAGGTATGAAACACGAATAGAATCACCAATAATAATGTTCTTAGATAGTATTAATGAAAATTTTTTTATATACAAAATACTTCCAAGAGAATTATTTATTAATTTTGTAATTAATTCTGCACTAGGTTTTGCTAAAAAAATTATTGATGGTGAGTTTGAAGATAGTGCAGAAAAAGTAGAGGAAATGTACCAGATTGTTTTTGGAGGCATTATTAATAGTTTAAAAAAAATAAACAACAAAAATTCTGAAGATTAATAAATAGTATTTCCCAATTTTATAATTTGCAAAAGATAAATAAAAGATTTGACAAGAGAAATATAGCTATATAAAATAATAATAGGAATTATTCCTATTTTATATTTCATGAGTAAACAAAAGAGAGAAATTTTTAATTTAATTAATAGTACATGCGATCACTTTACTGCGGAAAAGATTTTCTTTGAAATAAAAAAAGTCATTCCGTCGATTTCACTAAGTACAGTTTATCGAAATTTAAATGTATTAGTACAAGAGAATAAGATAAAATGTTTAAAGATTTCTGATTCTAAATCGGTGTATGATCGTAATGTTATTAATCACGCTCATTTAATTTCAGATAAGTCAGGGGAAATTACTGATATTTTCTCAGACAAAATTAATAGTTTAATCAATGAATTATCAGATGGAAAAGCAAATTCATTTGATTTGATAATTCATTATTAATATAAAAAAAGGAGGAAAAAATAATGGCAAAATATCGTTGCAAAGTTTGTGGACAAATTTTTGAAGTACCAGATGGTCAAGAACCAGTATGCCCAGTATGCAAAGCAAAAGGAGATAAATTAGTCCCGTATGTTGAGGAGGCATTGGTATGGCCTGCAGAACATGTTTTAGGAGTTGCTGAAGGTGTTGATAGTGAAATTTACGAAGGATTAAAAAATAACTTTAATGGTGAATGCAGTGAGGTTGGAATGTATTTAGCAATGGCTAGACAAGCATTAAGAGAGGGGTATCCAGAAGTTGCTGTTGTATTAGAGCAAATCGCTCATGAAGAAGCAGAACACGCAGCAAGATTTCAAGAGATGCTTGGTGATTTAGTTGGAAAATCAACTAAAGCTAATATTGAAAAGATGTTAGCGGGTGAAAATGGAGCTTGTCATGGAAAAATGGCAATTGCTAAAAAAGCTAAAGAACTAAATCTTGATGCAATTCATGATTCAGTACATGAAATGGCTCGGGATGAAGCTCGTCATGGTAAAGCATTAGAAGCTTTATTAAAAAGATATTTCAATTAATAAATGCATGCAAATAAGTCATTACCTAATAAGTAATGGCTTTTATTTTCGCAATTATGAATTGCGTGATAATCATTGAAAAAGATAATAAAATTAAATTGAAAGGAGGAAAAACACATGATTGATTTTGTTAAAGTTGGGAAAAAGATTCAACAATTAAGAATCGAAAAGCAATACAGTCAAGATGTTCTGGCAGAGAAACTTTATGTAACAAGACAGGCTCTATCAAGATGGGAAAATGGTCTTTCTTTTCCTTCAATTGATACTTTATTAGAGTTATGTAAAGTATTAAATACTTCTTTTGAAGAATTACTATGTTTAGACCAACCATTAGAAATTGATCCGAATAATATTTTTAATGGCTATGATAGACAGATAATAATCAATAAGATTATTAACAAAGAAATTGATATTTCCTTGTCAGATGTGTTTTACCAATTTTCACCAACAGAAAGACTGCAAGTTTTAAAGGCAATTAAAGAAGGAAAAATAATTTGCAATATGGACGATTTGTTAGTAAAATTGACACTTTCAGAACAAAAATTTTTAGGAGGGGATTATTATGCGATTAAAAAGACACATAATAGATGGTGAAGTATTTTATAAAGAAATAAAAGATGATAATAACATAATTGATGTTGAAACAAATGAAATAGTTGATGAAAATGAAGAAGATAATCAAAATAAAACGAAAGAAGACTCTTCAAAGAAAAAAGATAAAGGTTCATTTGCTGAAAAATTAGATAAAGTTATAAAAAACGCAGTCAATTCCGCGACGGATTCAATTAATAAATTTTCTAGTCAGTTTGAATCACAATCATCAAAAAAAGCAAAAAAATTAGCGGAGATTATTCCATTTTTAGATGATGATGAATTACTTCACGATTTAGTGTTAAAGATTATTGATGGCGATGAAGAAATTATAAAAAAATTAGATTTAAAGAGTATTCTTCCTTTTTTACCGGACGAAGATTGCGACTTGTTATTTTTAAAATCATTGGAATTAAAAGGAAAAATAAGTTCGGATTGTTTACCATTTGTCAGCGAGGCTTGTCTATCAAGATTTATTGATAATTATATTAAAGGACAATATCAAAATATCGATATAAATCAAGTTTATCCATTTTTAAGTAATGATGATATAAAAAGATTATTTCTTTATGAATTAAATAAAAAAAATTAAAATATACTTAGTAGTATTTATTTGATTTTAAAGAAAAGAACATTAATAAGTAATTAGAATTTGATTATTAATTTATGGGAATTACAAAAAGGCTTATTTTAGTTTTATTACTTGTTTTATTTACTTTGACTGGGTGTGAAAATTTACAGAATAAAGTAAAGGAAATTTCATATAAAGATGTAATTGAAAAATTAAATGTAGCAAAAATTGATACTACAGTACAAAAAGTTTGGAGTATCATATAAAATTGATAAAATGTTTTTTAATTATTTAGATAAAGCTATTGTAATTTTATCTGATTTAAAAGTTATTGCAACATTAGAGAATTTATCGCTCAATTGATGAACCTGCAACCTCAGAAACAAATCAAAGTCAAGATATAAATATTGGTGAAATAATTTAAATATTAATTTAAATGAATTTTTTGTTTAAATTAATGCTATTATGAAATCAATTTCATCTGTTATTTATAAAGCATTAACCGAATGAGGATTTAATTATATTAAATATACAATTGATATTGATGATTATCAATTAGCAAAATTTGCATCAAATATTAATTTTGGAATGAACGATGTATTTACAGTCTTTGGTAATTTATAAAGTATTAATTTAAGTCATCATCAGATTTACCTATGGGGATAAAGTGGAAATCAAAAATCTTGATGATTATAGTGAATTTGCCCAAATGAATACTACAAATATCGCTATTCTAATTTAATTAAATAAAATAAGAAGTAGAAATATTAAAGACTATTAATGGAAATAAATTGGTTAATAGTCTTTTCTTTTTGAAAAGCGAATAAAGAGGAGCTTATATATTTCTTACAAACTATTACTCTCAATAACTTGTAATTGCAAATATAAATTTGTAGAATAACATCGAGGATATATATTATGAATCAAAGAAAAAAGTTAAATATTACTATCATCGGATGTGGTAGGTGGGGAAGTTTTATTGGTTGGTATTTAGATAAGATTGGGCATAATGTAACTTTATATGGACTATCTGATGCGGAGTCATTTAAACAATTATTGACTGAAAGAAAAAACGATTATATTACATTAACTGATACGATTAACTTAACCACAGAAATAAAGGCCACCTTAGAGGCAGATGTGATTATTATTTCTGTTAATTCCCAGAGTTTAAGAAGTATTTGCGCACAACTTAAAGAAATTAATCTTAATAATAAAATTATTGTTTTATGTATGAAAGGTATTGAAATTGAAAGTGGAAAACGATTAAGTCAAATTGTTGAAGAAATCGTTAATCCATCGAATAAAGTTGCGGTTTGGATTGGTCCAGGACATGTCCAATCATTCTATCAAGGGATTCCCAATTGCATGGTTATCGATAGTAATGACAGGACAACAAAAGAATATATTATATCAAACTTTTCTAGCGATTTGATTCGCTTCTATTATGGAAATGATTTAATTGGTAATGAAATTGGCGCAGCATCAAAGAATGTTATTGGCATTGCTGCGGGAATGCTTGATGGATTTAATCTTTCGGCATTAAAAGGGGCATTAATGGCTCGGGGAACAAGAGAGATTTCTCGATTAATAAAAGCATTAGGTGGAAATGAATTATCAGCATACGGACTTTGCCATTTAGGTGATTA
>CANQDY010000104.1 GCA_947593895.1 uncultured Bacilli bacterium | reverse complement strand
TAATAATTTTCATAGCATGAAAATTATTACCACCTAAATAAGTATTAAAATAAAATAATCTTTTAACTGTTGTAGCCCAATATGATACTTCATCCCAATTTCTAAGTGCTACTATCTTTATAGTTCCTAAAGAAATAATAATTAAAATTAACATAAATAAAAGAAAAGTTGGATTTCCTAAAGAACGCCAATTAATTTCTTTTTTTACAAACATTTTTATTCCAAAATATCCCCAAAAAACTATTCCTAAAACAACTAATAAATAATAACCAAATATCATAATATTTAACAAACTAAATATTGACATCATAAACATAATCAATGATAAAGATAATAACAATGACTTTCCAAAATTATAATGACATTTATTTTCTAATAATAGAACATAACCAAATATAACTATTAATAAAAATAATAAACTAAATAAATAACTCATAAAAATCACCCCTTACTAAATTGTTTCAATAATTTTATCAAATTCTTTTGCTACATTCTTGGCATCAAAACTTTTAATATACTCTTCATTTCGCCGTAAAACAAATCCTTCTTCCAAAATCAAATATAAATAATTCTTAATTTCTTCAGCACTATATGACAAAACTAAAGCATTAGCTTTATTCAAGATTTCTTTTACATCTCCATCTTGCATAGTAATAGCTAAAATATTAGTTTTAGCACCAAAATAATCAGCAATTTTCGCAGCAAAGAATATATTTTCATCATATGCTAAACCTATATTTGCATCAAAATGTAAAACCCAATCAGCATTTTGAATTATTTTTAAACTATCCGCATAAGATACACTTTTTTTTATTTTAACAATATCTAGTAAAAAATTATCTATCAAAAACAATTTATCATTAGAACCCATATCGCCATAAAACAAAAATTCAACTCGATCACTTAAATCAGGAATTTCCTCTTTTAATAATTTAATGGCTTTAAATAAAGGTTCAGCACATCTAACTAAATCCAAATGCCCTACAAAAACAAATTGCATTTTTTCATTATGTTTTTTATGAATTCTAGGATATAAGGAACTATCATAACTATGATGAATTACTATCGCTTTTTTTAAATATTCTTGATTATCTTTTAACATATATCTTTTTTGTGATTCATTATTTAAAATAATTCTATCAGCATATTTAATCGTATCTTCTTCTATTTTGTTAATTTCATTTCTAAATTTAATTGTTGCCCGATTTTTATAATTCCAATAGCTAGATAATATAATTCTTTTAGGAGATAATTTCCACCGCCAAGAAGCATTTTTATTAACCATATTTTTTGTTGAAAAATAAGGATATAACGCATACGTGATAGGATTATAAGGATTATTTTTTATCGGATCTCCAAAGGATGCTATCCATTTTACTTCCGGATAATTTTCTTTTATTTTTAAACCAATGACATGCGATTCTTGCGGCATTGACCTAGTCATAACAATATCATACTTTTTCCTATTTTTTACAAAATATTCATAAGCTTCCTTAACCCAATCATTAATATTATCACTTTTGCAAAAAATTGAATTTACATTTTCATTATTTTCATAATCCACATTACTTCCATAAGACCAATTTTCATTTTTCTTTTGAGTAAAAACATCATATTGATATTCTGAATTATTTATAAGTTTATATGTAACTAACCCTTCTGAAGAATTAATAGGAGGATAATACCAACTAATTACTAAAATCTTTTTCATTTACAAATCCTCCTTTTAACTCTACTAGCAAACCTTAATGCTTTATTAAACAACTTATTGCAAAACCAAACATTTAAATATCCCACTTTTTTACCATATTTCATATACGAATATTTCATAATTTCCTGATAAATTTCTTGATCAGTATTTCTCAAATATCTTTCAAAATTTTTGACCAATTTATAAGATTCATGTCTATTTTTCCATTGCATTCCAATCAAATTAATATGAGTATACGCCATTAACAAAATAATCATTCTAATGTATTCTTGTTTTATTTTAGATAAATTACTTTTTTCTTGCATATAATAACTAATTAAAAATTTAAAAACTTTATCATGATCTGGCATATTTCTTATCATACTATCAACATTCATACTTTGGGTAGGTCGTCCTATAAAATATCTATATAAATTTTCTTTTTCAAACTTAATTGTATCTACATATTTTACAGGTACTACATTATATTGCATATCAACATAAAAAGTTTTTTCAAATAACTTTAATTTAGCCTTCTTTAAAACCTCTAATTTATAAGTTGAAGATGCCATAACAAAATAGAAATTATTAAAGTCTTTTATTTTTAAATCATTAAAATGATATATTTTATCAAATTCAAATTTAGGATATTCAAACAATAATTGCACTCCATTATACACATATTCTTGATAATAAGGATTAACAATTAAATCTTCATCACATTTTTTTAATTTTTTTACAAATTTAATAAAATTACAAGAATCAAGCCAATCATCACTATCCAAAACTTTAAAATACTTTCCAGTTGCATTTTCTAATCCTTTATTAATAGTAGAACCATGCCCACCATTTTCTTTATCTATAAATACAATCGTTTCTGGATATTTTTTTTCATATTCTTTAATAATTTTTACCGAATTATCTTTACTGCCATCATTAACTATTAAGACCTCAATATCTTTTAACACTTCATCCAATAATATTGAATCCAAACATCTCCTAATATACTTTTCTGTATTATACACTGGAATTAAAATCGTTAATATTTTCATATTCTCACACCCATTACTTTTCTTTCATAAATTCTAAATACTCATCACAAATTTCTTTGCCACCTTGTTTTACAATTTTCCCATGATCTATCCAAATAACCTTATCACATAATTTTTTTATTTGCTCTAATGAATGTGAAACAAACAAAACTGTTGTTCCTCCTCCAATCATATTAAGCATTTTCGCTTCACTTTTAGCTTGAAAAGCAATATCACCTACCGATAATATTTCATCTACAATTAATATTTCTGGCTCTACAATTGTTGCTATACTAAAAGCAAGTCTAGCCACCATCCCTGACGAAAAATTTTGAACTGGAACATCCAAAAAATCCCGAAGTTCAGCAAAATCCACAATTTCATCAAACTTAGAATCAATGAGTTCTTTTGAATACCCCATAACTGCTCCATTTAAATAAATATTTTCTCTCGCTGTAAGTTGGGAATCAAACCCAGCTCCAAGTTCAATCATTGGACAAATATTACCATATACATCTATATGCCCTTTAGTAGGTTTCATCACTCCAGCCACAATTTTTAAAAGTGTACTTTTACCAGCTCCATTACCACCAATAAAACCAACTACTTCCCCATTTTTTATTTCAAAATCAATATCTTTTAATGCCCAAAATTCATTCTTTTTTCGCCGCTCTTTCTTAGCTTTCCTTTTTCGAAAATCGAAAAAATCAATAAATCCTTGTTTTAATGAAAAGCCCTTTTCAATTCCTAAACTAAATCGCATTGAAACATTATCTACTTTTATCATTGTGTTATTTTCTTTCATATTCAACCTCACACATAATAAATAAACTTATCTTGAGTTTTCTTAAATACAATCATTCCAATAATAAGTGGAACTAAAGCAAACACTAAGCAATAAATCCAAACATTAATTCCTGGCACTTGATTATATAAAATTATGTCTCTTGCAAAATATATAAACCAATACAGCGGATTACACTTAAATATTATTTGTAATTTTTCGGGAATTATTGAAAAATTATACATTATTGGTGTCATATACATCCACAAAGTAATCATTACTCCATAAATATAAAACATATCTCTCAAAAATACAGAAATTGCCGATAATAAAAAACCAACTCCAACTGTAAAGAGAAATAAGCATATAAACGCAAAAGGAAGTAACAAATGATTTATATTAATTCCTGTGCCTGTTACCAAGATTATAACATACAAAGGTATTAATGTTAACAAAAAATTAATTCCTACAAACAAACACTTTGAAATAGGAAATATATATTTAGGAATATAAACTTTATTAATCAAAGAAAAATTTCCAACCACACTACTCATTGCTAAATTTGAAGCTTCACTAAAATAATTAAATATAACTAAACCAGTCATTAAATAAACTAAATAATTAACCCCTTCATCAGTCCCCATATGAAACATATTTGAAAAAACTAATGCCATAACAGTCATAGTTAAAACTGGATATAACAAACTCCAAATTATACCTAAAATACTTCTTTTATATTTTACTTTAAAATCACGGCTAACTAATTGAAATAATAAAAATTTATACTTTTTTATACTATAAATAATATTTTTTAGCATCATCCACCTCTAACTCTTAATCAATTATATCAAAGATTTTTAGATAATACTAGCAATTAAACATTTTTCATTTTTACAATTTTTTTATTTGATTCATTTTCGTTTACTACCCAATATTAAATATCTCTTTCAAATTTCGCAAATTTTCGACTTTTGAAAGAGTTTAAGGCTGTTAAACAATTTGATTAAAATAATTAGTTACAATAAAATTGTGAAATATTCACTAAAAAATGTTAACACTTCATTAAACAATAACTAATTCTTT
>CANQDY010000103.1 GCA_947593895.1 uncultured Bacilli bacterium | reverse complement strand
GACTTGAACCCTCGACCTACCGGGTATGAGCCGGTCGCTCTAACCAACTGGGCTACACCGCCAAATTGTGTTAATTTCTTAACGCATAATAGATAATAACAAATTTTAAAAAATAATCAACAATAAAAGAAAATTTTCTGAAATTTCTCATATAAATCAACTAAAATAATACTCCAAATAAAATTCCAACTAAAGTGTAATAAATACAGGATGAACAAATGTCATTAATTGTAGTAATCATTGGTCCACTTGCGACCGCAGGATCAACTTTTATTTTTTTGAAAAATAACGGAAGGGCTAAGCCAAGAATAGAAGATAATGAAATAGCCGCTAATAAAGATATACCAACTGAACTAGCAATCAACAAACAATCATGGATATTATATATACCATCAACAACAACTGGTTGATGACGGATTATCAAAAATCCAAATATTATTCCAAAAGAGATTCCACCTAAAATTAATCCATTAAATAATCCGATTGCAAACTCTTTAATTAGCATTTTTCCAAAACTTTTTTTATTAATATCATCATTTTGTGTAATTTTAGTCAAGGTAACAGCTAAAGATTGAGTACCACCATTTCCCGCCATATCAAAAACAACAGATTGAAATAATACTGCAGCAGTAACTCCAGCAATTACATTACTAAAGGCTGAAATTACACTTGACACTAATAGACCTAAAATAAGAAGTAAAGCAAGCCAAGGAATACGTTTTTTTATTGAGCCAAATATTGGTTCATCTTCATCCTCTTGCTTAGTTAAGCCCGCTAAACGATTATAATCTTCAGTAGCCTCATTTTGAACTAACTCAACAATATCAGAAGATGTAATAACACCAAGTAGATGATCATTTGAATCAAGAACTGGAATTAAATCCTCTGCATAATCCTTTAATTGATTAATACAATCGTCAATCAATGTATCAGCATAAACATAAGGATAATTTGTTTTAACTTTCACCATCACGAGCACAAATTAAATCTTTTAAATCAAGACAACCATAAAATTTATTATCGTGATCAAGAACCATCAACGTCGAGATATTGTCATTATCTTTAGCTTGTTGAACTAATTTTTTCATTGCACCTTTAACCGAATCTCCAATGACAATCTCAACATAATTAGTAGTCATTAAGGAACCAACTTGATCTTTTTCATATGATAAAATTAGTTTAACATCCTCTTTTGCTTCATCACTTAATAATGAAATAATCTTATCTCTATTTTCTTCATCAAGATCTTCAAGCACATCAACCGCATCATCTGCATCCATAAGTTCGATAACATCAGCAGCATCTTCGTCTCTCAATAAATCCAAGAATTGATCAGAATTATCCAAATACGCTAAAATATCTGAAGTTTTTTCTTTGCCTAAGATTTTAATTAATTCTAATTTTTCATTATTATCAAGTTGATTAAAAACATCAGCAATATCAGAATCATGATATTGTAAAATATTTACTCTTTTTTTCTCATTAGAATCTTTTGATCTGATAATTGATAAAAGTTCGTTTAAAAATTCTTCCATAAATAGTCTCCTTAAAGAAACCTATTTACCATAACATGAAATGGTAAAAAGGGCATTTATTTGTATATGATAGTCACTACTCGGATTATCCATTTTTACCATCTCCTCTCTTATTATTATATTTAATTTAATATTTTAATAAACAATTTTAATCAGAATTTTGCTTTTTAAATCTTCTAACTAGCTTAATAAAGAATAAAACTACACCAATTAGTAAAACTATAATACCAATCGAACTTAAAACAATCATCATAATCATTTTAAATTGATAATGGTTTGCCAAATCAAGATACTTTCTAATTTCTTCAGAATTTAACCCATCTTTCTTTGCTAAATCAAGAAAATGAAGATAATTGCTACGTTGACTAAGTGTAGCAACTAAACCACCAAAAGAAATCAAAAATCCAAAAATCATGAAATAAATTTGACTTGAAAACTTTTTATTTATAGGATCAGGCATTGGATTTATTTCTGATAAATCATGAAGACAATTTGGACAAGTTTTTGCTTCATTAGTAGTTAATGTTTTACAATATGGACATTTCTTCATTTTGTTTTCCTTTTTAATAGTTAAATTATATAAAAAAATACAGAATTTTCAATAAAAAAAGTATCTAGAAACAATTTTCTAAATACTTTCTTATTGATTTTGACTATTTTTTAAATGACTTTTTTATCTTATCAAAAAATGAATCATTCTTATTCTTTTTTCCCAGCTCAATTTCTTGGAATTTCTTTAACAATTCTTTTTGTTCTGCATTAAGATTTTTTGGTGTTTCAATCTTAATATGAACATATTGATCACCATAAATTGGACTTCTTAAATCTTTCATACCTTTCGATTTAAGTTTTAAAATTTGCCCATTTTGAGTTCCTTCTGGAATTGTCATTTCAACATCACCATATACAGTTGGAACTGTAATTATTGCTCCAAGAGATGCACTTATCATATCAATTGGTAATTCAATATGAATATCTTTTCCTTCTCTTTTAAAGAATGTATCTTTAGTAATATTGATTTCGATATACAAATCACCATTTGGTCCGCCGTTTATACCACGTTCGCCTTTTCCTGCAACACGAAGTTGTTGACCATCGTTAATACCTGCTGGAATATTAACGTCAATCTTTGTTTTGGTCTTTCGATAACCCTTACCATTACATGCGACGCATTTATTTTTTATTGTTTTACCACTTCCACCACATGTTGGACATGGTTTTTGAGTTTCCATTGATCCAAAAATTGTTTGGGTTCTTTGACGAACATATCCAGTACCTTTACAATTAGAACATGTTACAACATCATTTGGAGTTTGAGCACCAGTACCATTACAATTTGGACAAGTTTCATCAAATGTAATTGGAAGTTCGATCTTTTTGCCATTAACGGCATCCATAAAACTGATTTTAATAGAAATGAAAGAATCATTACCTTTAATAGGTCCTGTTCTTTGTGAGCTTTGTCTTCTTGAACCACCACCAAAGAAAGATCCAAATATGTCACCTAAATCAACATCCTGGAAACCACCTTGAAAGCCATCAAAACCATTAAAGCCACTTGCACCGCCATTTGAATCGAAAGCAGCAAAGCCAAATTGATCATATTTAGCTCTCTTATTTGGATCAGATAAGACATCATATGCCTCCTGAACCTCCTTAAATTTTTCCTCTGCTCCAGGTTCTTTGTTAAGATCTGGGTGATATTTTTTGGCAAGTTTACGATAATTAGATTTTATTTCCTCATCTGAAGCTGTCTTACTAACTCCAAGAACTTCATAATAATCACGTTTATTCGCCATAATTAACATCCTTTCTTAATATGCAATAAGGAGGCAAAGCCTCCATTTTCGCATTAAATTAATTTGCTTTATCTGTAAAATCCGCATCAATCACATCATCATTTGATGAATTTGTATCTGTTGTGGAAGATTGAGTAGTACTATCAGCTCCTGATTGACCTTGCTGTTGTTGGTATTGTTGAGCATACGCTGCTGCTTGTTCAAGTTGACTCATCTTGTCCTTTAAGGTTGCAATATCATTCTTATCAAGAGCCTCTTTAAGTTCATCACGAAGTTTCTGAGTTTGTTCTTTTTGATTAGCATCCATTTTTCCACCATCATTAGCTAATGATTCATCAATTTGGGAAATTAAAGATTCTGCTTTATTCTTAACTTCAATTTCTTCCTTTCTCTTCTCATCTGCTTCTTTATTAGCTTCAGCTTCTTTGACCATACGATCAATTTCTTCTTTAGATAATCCATTAGATCCTGAAATTGTTATTTGTTGTTCTTTATTTGTATCTAAATCTTTTGCCTTAACATTGACAATACCATTAACATCGATACTAAATGTAACTTCAATACGAGGCTGTCCTCTTCTTGCAGGACGAATTCCATCTAAACGGAATGAACCTAATAATTTGTTATCACGTGCCATTGGTCTTTCACCTTGATAGACCATAATATCGACAGAAGGTTGGTTATCTTCAGCAGTTGAGAAAACCTGTGATTTTGTTGTCGGAATTGTAGTATTACGATTAATTAAAGGAGTTAAAACACCACCCATTGTTTCAATACCTAATGTTAATGGTGTAACATCCAATAATAGAACATCCTTCTTATCACCACGGATAACTCCACCTTGAATTGCCGCACCAACTGACACTGCTTCATCAGGGTTAACAGAGATATTTGGTTGTTTACCGGTTAATCTTTTAACAATGTCAAGAACTGCTGGCATACGAGTTGAACCACCAATTAAGATAACTTGGTCAAGTTTACTTGCATCAATATTAGCGTCACTTAATGCTCTTCTTACAGGCTCTTCAGTTCTTCTTAATAAATCACGAGTTAATTCTTCAAATTTTGCTCTAGTTAATGTCATTTCAAAGTTAATTGGTCCTGTAGGTCCCATTGCTAAGAAAGGAAGTGAAATAACTGTTTGTAATTGACTTGATAAACTAATCTTTGCTTTTTCAGCTTCTTCTTTTAAACGTTGGCAAACCATTTTATCTCCAGTTAAATCAACATTATATTGAGCTTTAATTTCTTTATGAATATATGCTGCTACTGCATTATCCCAGTCATCACCACCTAAATGGT
>CANQDY010000102.1 GCA_947593895.1 uncultured Bacilli bacterium | reverse complement strand
ACTGCCAAAGATGAAATAATTGCAATGTTTCCTAAGGTTAAAAATCATGTTTTTGCTTTTTGGCCAGGTATTTACAATCGGCATCAAATTCAAGAGAAAGATATTTTTGAAAACTATCATTTGCAACATTTAAATGACCATTTTTTTATTTATATAGGTACGGTGGAAAAAAGGAAAAATATTGGCTTTGTAATCAACGCTTTTTTAAAATTAAAAGGGCATAAAAAAGCTGAAAATTATAAATTAGTTATTGCAGGGCGACCAGGTTATGGTTATGACGAATTTGTTACACTTGCCAATGCTTCGTCATTTGGTAAAGATATTATTTTTCCAGGATATGTATCTGAAAGTGATTCAATTTTACTCTATAAAAAAGCAACTGCTTTTGTTTTTCCTTCGAAATATGAAGGATTTGGTTCGAATCAAACAGAATGCATGCAATATCATTTGCCTATTATTTTAAGTGATATTCCTACTAATCGCGAGATTTCTCGTGACTATGGTCTTTATTTTAAATTGAATGATGAAGATGAATTAGTTGCTAAAATGTACATGCTTATAGATAAACAATATGACTACAAAAAAATGAACCAATTAGCAGATAAATATCTAAAGGATTTTGATTGGAATGTTATTGTAAAAAATATGCTTGAAGTTTTAAAAAAAGAAAAGTAGATATAAGGTGAAAGTATGCTAAATTTTACTATTTATTTTATGCTGATAATGATGAGTATGATATCTGTACAATTCGGTACAATATCGATAAATAAGATTGGAATAATACCATTCTACATATATTTATTGCTACATGAATGCAAAGATATTCATACGCTTGTAATTAACAAAAAATCATTAATATATATACTTTTTTTAATTAGTACTACAATATCAGCATTTTTAGCGATTATTATTCCTATTAAAGATACCAGTGAATTTATGCATGCTCAAATAAATTATATTATTCAAGTTATATTTATATATTTACCAATATTTATTATTCTTATGTCTTCCAATAATAAAAAAGAATATTTAAATGTTTTTTTTGAAGCTTTAGTTAAGGTTATTCGTTTTCATGCTATTTTTATAATTATCCAATTTATAATATACACGATATTTAAAGTTAATATTAGTTCCTTGTTCTTCGATCAATTATTAAAGGGCATCACTGGCAAAACATGGACAAGCCACGTGTATGGAACTTATATTGTATTACGAGCGTCTGGATTAAATTATGATCCAGCTTTCGCTAGTTACTTATTAATTTGTGGTATTATTTTTGATAAAAATAAAAATTACAAATATTTATATCTTTTATGCGCTATGTTGGCACAATCACGGACTGGGTTTGTGTGTGCAATTATTGTTTTATTATTTACTTTTATGTTAAAATTTAATTTTCGCGAAAAAATAAAATTTAAATATGTCTTTAATTCTTTGTTAATTATTTTAATATTGATTATCTTATTAAAAAATGAACAAATTCGTGTAATAATTTTTTCTTTATCTGAAAGACTTCGCGACATTTTTATGCCTTCATCCGTTCAAGATATAAGTACCTTGCGTCATTCATCTTATCCTGTTTTATCTCTTAATGTATGGCAAAAGTTTGACAATATTTTCTATGTTCTATTTGGTATAGGTCCTCGTGCTTCAGGTTTAGCTTTATTAAAATATGCGATGAATACAGCTAATTTTACTTTTAGTCAAAATATGTTGACAAGTGTTTGGTCAATAGAATGTGATATCGCTGATATCTTACTTAGTTGTGGAATTATCGGCTTAGTTCTGTATTATATTCAAATATTGAAATTCTTATTCAATCACAATACCAACGTTAAGACATTTGGTTTAGCAATACTTGTAATGGGATTTATGTATAATTTCAGTTTATTAACCATTAATGTTATATTAGTCATCTTTATTATTCTTAAAATCATAAGTGATTACCAGGATGAAATGGGGAAAATTAAATGAAAAAGGTCGCTATTGTATTAGTAAATTATAATCAATATCTATTAACAATTGATTGTATTAAATCGATTCAAAAAAGTGAATATAAAGATTATTCAATTATTGTTGTTGATAACAATTCAGATCAAGAAAACATTACAGCTTTAAAAAGAATGAAAAATATTATTTTTATTGAATCTCGGAAAAATTTAGGATTTTCTTATGGTTGTAATATTGGTATAAAATATGCAATTGTCAATAAATATGAATATGTTTTATTATTAAATAATGATACGGTTATTGAAAAAACAATGATTCAGGAACTAGTGAAAAATTGTAATTCCCAAAGCGTTTGCTTACCTAAAATGTTTTATTACGATCAGCCAAATCAAATTTGGTATGCTGGTGGTAAAATTGATTGGTTTAAAGGAAACGCAATTCATTGTGGATTAAATAAAAATGATAGTGAAGTTTATAACTACCCTCAGGAAATTAACTATGTTACGGGTTGTTGCATTTTGATTCCTATTAATGTTTTTCATCAAGTCGGTCTTTTAGATGAAATATTCTTTATGTATTGTGAAGATTTTGATTTTTCTCTTCGATTGCTTAATAACAAAATAAAAATGATGTATGTTCCTTCGGCAAAATTATGGCATAAAGTTGGTTCATCATCGAAAAATAATTCAAAATTAACTATTTATTATTCAACTAGAAATCGTTTATATATATTAAAAAAATATAAATTTAGTTTTATTGCTAAATTGTATGTCTTTTTTGCCAATAATTTAAAATATATCTACGGCATTTTATTTAATAAAAATGAAAAAATTATAGGTCGTGCTTTGCAAGATTATCGACATCATAAAATGGGAAAGGTGGATTTATGACGAAGAATAAAAGTCAAACTTTAATAATAGGTCTTTTAGGCTTACCATTTCAGTCGGGTAACAAAGGATGTGCTGCTTTAGCATATTCATTTTTACAAATTTTAAGAGAAATTGCGATTAAAAATAATCTAAAAATCAGTCTTATAATCATTTCTCGATTAAATATGCATAACTTAAATATTACTGATGATTACATTGCCAAATCTGATATTGTTGAATATCATTTTAAAAACATAAAATCTCAAATATTAGCTCGTAAAAAATTAAAAACGTGTGATTATGTTTTTGATTTTACTGAAGGCGATAGCTTTTCAGATTTATATGGTATTAAACAATTAATTGTTAATAGTAATTTAAAATTAGCTTGTATAAATCGGCGTATTCCACTTATTCTTTGCCCACAAACACAAGGTCCATTTTCTAAAAAAGTATCGCAAATAATTGCAAAAAAAATAATTTGTAACTGTTATAAGGTTTTTACTCGTGATATTCAATCGGCTAATTATTTAAAAGAAACTTTTAATGTGATTGCAACAACTTCTATTGATGTTGCTTTTGAATTACCTTATGAAAAAAATAGTTTAGAAAAAAATCATAAACTAAAAATTGGCATAAATATATCGGGCTTACTTTGGAATAATGGTTATACTGGTCATAATGAATTTGGTTTACAAACAAATTATAAAGAATATTGTGATACCTTAATTTCCTATTTAATTAACGAAAAAAAATATGAAATTCACTTGATTCCACATGTCATTTGTGAAGATTATGATAACATTGAAAATGATTTAAAAGTATGTAATATTTTAAAAGAAAAATTTGAGACGTGTATTGTTCCCCAAACCTTTATAACACCAATGGAGGTTAAAAGTTACATTGCTAATATGGATATATTTATTGGAGCTCGAATGCATGCCACCATTGCTGCTTATTCAACAAATGTTGCTGTTATTCCTTTCTCTTATAGTCGCAAATTTGAAGGATTATTTGAAACGCTAGATTATAATTACTGTATTAATGGTAAAAAATTAACTACGGAACAAGCTATTGAATTAACAAAAAAATATATTAATGATTATCAAAAATTGGCTAACAAGATAAATATGCCATTAGTAAATAAAAAATTAGATGTTTTTAAAAAGTATGTTGAAGATTTATTAAAAAATAAAGAATAACTATTACTTAAAAATGAAAGTGAGAATTGATGGAATGGAAAATATAAAAAATATAGAGATGGTTGCAGATTTACTGAAACAACATAATATAGAAAATATTATTATTAATCCAGGTGGAACTAATATCTCTTTAGTTAAAATAATTCAACAAGATCCGTTTTTTAACTGTTATTCAATAGTTGATGAAAGAAGTGCAGTTTATTTTGCTATAGGACTATACTTGCAAACGGGGAAAAGCATTGCCTTAATTTGTACGAGCGCTCAAGCTACACGTAACTATATTCCTGGATTAACAGAAGCATATTATAAAAAAGTGCCAATATTGGCAATTACTATGGAAAAACATCCGCGATTTAAATATCAGGGATATATGCAAGCACCTGATCAAACTTCATTACCAAATGATAGTGTCAAGAAATCTTATGAGTTACCATTTATAAGTGATATAAATGATGTTTATCATAGTCGAAGAGTAATAAATGAAGCAATATTAGAGTTAAATCATAATGGCAAAGGACCTGTACAATTATGTATACCATGGCTTGATTTTAAAATAAATGAAATTATACCAAAAAGTCTTGAGATAAATCGCATAGATATTTCATCAATGAACAAAATAGATTATTCACATAAAAGAATATTAATTTTAATTGGTGAG
>CANQDY010000101.1 GCA_947593895.1 uncultured Bacilli bacterium | reverse complement strand
ACTTTTCGAGGTTTTCTTTTAACTTCTTCGCCCCTTCTAGCTTTTTTATATAGTTCTTCACCATTAACTTTAATTGCCGAATACATGGGAGGAATTTGTTCAATTTCACCTAAAAATGAATTCATCGCATTAATAACCATATTTTTATCAAGAGGTAATTTAACTTCTTTAGTTTCAACAATTTCGCCTTCTATATCTGAAGTAGTAGTTTTTACACCTAATTTTAATTCCGCGATATATTCTTTATCTAGTTGCTCAATAAAAGAAGAAATCTTAGTTCCTTTATTGATGGTAATAATTAATAAACCATTGGCAAAGGGGTCTAAGGTTCCAGTATGACCAACTTTATTGGTATTAAACTTTTTCATTATTTTATTGACTACATCACGAGAAGTCATTCCAATTGGTTTGTTAATTAATAATATCCCATCCATTTAAATATCTCTTTTCTCTCTAACTGAGTTAAAGTTAACCAAAAATAGTTCTAATCCAATCACTGGATCAACTTCCATTGATTTAATTTTATAATCAAGTTGATATAATTTTTCCATTACAAGAAGTAATTGAAAATAACTAATTTTAACTAAACTTCGACACATTAATTTGACTCGATAAGGATGAATCTTGAGTTGTGAAGCCACATCATCTTGATTATTCTTTTCAATTGTATACAAATAACTAATTTGAGTATATAAACGAAATTGACTAGCTAGTAAAGCGATTAAACGAACTGGCTCTTCCTTTAAAACTAGTAAATCACGATAAACTTTAATTGCTTTATTAATTTGATTAGCAATTAAGAATTCACAAATATTAAAAGCGTTTTGTTCTAAAGGAACTGGAACCATAATATGAACATCATCAACACTAATTTCTTTACCATAAAGAGAAAGTTTATCCGCTTCTTGAATAAATAGAGAAACATTATCACCTGTTCTTTCTAAAAGTAAATTAATCGCTTCATCAGAAATGTCGACTCCTTTCTTTTGAAAGTAGATTTTTGCCGTCTGATTTAAGGTATCTAAAGATAACCCTTCTTCAAAAAAGATCTTTCCTTTTTTCTCAATTAGTTTATAAATATCATTTTTTTTATTAACAGTTTTTGATTCTAAAACAAAAATTACATCTACATATTCATTTGGTTGATTAATATAATTTTCTAAAACTGAGTAATTTTGATCTTTTTCAATACTAATTTTTTCTTTTATACTACCTAGAAAGTATGGATTGTCCACTCTAACTACTTTATGATCACCAAAAGGTAATAAACTACATTCATAAACTAAGTTTTGGACTGTCATCTCTTTAGCGTTAAAACGAACATAATTAAACTCATCTATTCCATCAACTAAAATAGAATTAATTATTTTTTTTACACGCTTACTTACCAATGGAAATTGTTCGCCATAAACTAGATAAATCATTTTTTAATTACTCCGTTATCATTATAAATAACATAAATTCAAATTGCCACAAAAGTTTTAAAAAGACATGGAAATCGTTAATTAAATAGTTAATTCCAAAATACAGGAGATAAGAAACTTATTTCAAAATATAATCATAAAATGATTAATTTTACAAATTTAAAAACGAAAGATTACAATATATAATTATTAATTCACCATTTATAAAATATAAACGAACATTTTAAATCATTTACTTAATTTTTTAATTACCTATTTTATTTAAAATTAATGATTTTCATTTTTGTCCTAATAATATTTTAAAAAAAGTGTTTTCTATTCATAATTAAATATTCAAGTTATAGATGTTGCTTATTGTCTACTATAATTTATGTTTTATTTGTCATTTTAAAACTGGAAAATAACTTCATAAAAACGATATAAATACTTCATATGAATTATGATTTAATTTTAATGATTATTAACTTATTAATATATAGTATATGTCAAATGAAATTTACCATAATTAAACCAAGTATAATAGTTAATAAAATGAAAAACGATTACCACTAGACAAAGTAAGTACTGATGGTCGTTCACTCAACACATGAATTATCAATCACACTTACCGAAATTCTTTTCTATTAGTATTAGAAACTAAAACAAGTATTTTTTGTCAAAAAATTTATATTTGTAAAAGAAAATTATTTCACTTGATTTTCCTTAATAATTCTTTCTTGAATATAATCTGGAGCTTTTTCGTAAGTATAGAAGCTACGATTAAAATATCCACTTGCTTGAGTTAAAGATTTTAACTTTGTCGCATAATCAATAATTTCACTTTCTGGAACCAATGCTTCAATCTCTTGAACATTATGCTCGCCTTCTTCTAAACTAAGAATCTTTGCTCTTCGAGAATTTAAATCCGAAATTACTGAACCGATATATTTACTATCAACATGAATAACAATTCTTATTATTGGTTCAAGAATAATTGGTTTACATTTTTTATACGCCTCTTTAAAAGCTAGAATCGCCGCCATTTTAAATGCCATTTCGTTAGAATCGACACTATGATATTTTCCATCAACTAAGGTTGCTTTAACTCTAATAACTGGGAAAGAGGCTAATTGGCCTTGTTTTAACGCTTCAAAAAATCCTTTTTCAACCGCCGGGAAAAAATTTTTAGGAACTGCTCCACCAAATATCTCTTCTTTAAATTCCTCTTTATCACTTGGTTCAAAACGCATTTTAACAATGCCATAAAAACCTGAACCACCACTTTGTTTAACATATCTTCCTTCTGCTTCACATGATGCAGTAATACTTTCTCGATAGACTACCTTGGGTTCATCAGTTGTTAAAGGAATTTTATAATTGTTAATTAATTTTTCGATAATATAATTAACATGTGTTTCACTTAATCCTCCTAATAATAATTGCTTAGTCTCATTATTACGTTTAATCTCAACACTTGGATCTTCAAGTTGAATTTTATTTAAAGCAATGCCAATCTTATCCTCATTATTCTTGTTATTTAAAACTAATGCTTTAAAAATAACGGCTGTTGGATATTTAACTGAAGGATAAACAATTGGATTTTTTGGATTTGATAAACTCATTCCACTTTTTAAATTATCAACATGAGTCAATGCGACAATATCACCAGCGTAAGCCTCATTGATTGCATTAAGATTTTTACCAGTCATAATAAATAAGTTACTAATTTTTTGAGTTGTTCCATCAGAGCAATAGACTTCATCATTTAATCTTAAAACACCAGAGTTTATTTTTAATAAATTGATGACACCAGAATATGGATCAACATAAGTTTTAAACACATATCCGGAAAATGGTTCATCAATACTTGTAGAAACACTAACTTCATTACCCATTAAATCATGAGCAAAATATGGCTTTAAATCGCTTGGATTTGGTAAATAATCAATAAACATATCAAGTAAAGTATGAATGCCAATATTATTGACTGCACTGCCGACAAGAACAGGAATTAAATCACTATTTAAAACACCTTTCCTTAATCCTGAATGAATTTCTTCTATGGTGAAATTTTCACCACTAAAGAATTTTTCAAGTAATGCATCGTCAGTTCCAGCAACCGCTTCACAAATCATATTATGTAATTCAAAAATTTTGAGTTTTTTATCATCATAAATTACATCATCAACACATTTATTTCCGTCATATTTTTTTGCTTTCAAATCAACAACATTTACAAAACCATCAAAATGAGTTTCATGTCCAATTGGATAACAAAATGGAACAGCATTTCTTCCAAGTTTTTCACGAATATCACTTAAAATTTCATCAAACTTAACATTTTCTTTATCCATTTTATTAATGTAAATAAATGTCGGAATATTTCTTTTTCTTAATGTATTCCAGGCTTTGATTGTACCAACTTGAACTTTCATTGTTGCATCAATTACTAAAACTGCACCCTTAATAATTCTTGTTACTCCAATCATTTCAGTGACAAAATCATCATTACCTGGTAAATCAATTAAATTAATTTTATGATCTTTATGATAAATTGGAACAATAGCTGTACTAATTGAACTTTGTTTTCTTTGCTCATCACTTGTAAAATCACTTAAAGTATTTTTTTTAGATATCTCACCCTTCTTAGTAATTAAATTGCTGCAGTAAGCAAGAGATTCGACTAAAGTAGTTTTTCCTGATCCCTGGTGACCAACAATAGCAATATTCCTAATATCTTTTGCTTCATAAATCTTCATGTATTTTTATCTCCCTATATTATTTATATAAAAATAAAATGGCAAGTGAAATTTCACTTACCATTTTTTAATTATGCTTTTGTAACTACCGCAGAATGTGCACCTAAAGTTGAACCAGAAACGTTTCCGGTTTTAACTTTTATCGAACCTTTCATTGAAACATTTGCAGAAGTATTTCCAAAGTTAACATAAACATAGTATGTTCCATCGCTTCCGCTTCTTGAAAAAGCAAATACTGTTTCGGATGTAGAAATACCAGTATATGTACCATTAATTAATGACTTACTTGATGATTTTAAAGCAGTCAATTGTGAATAATACGATAATAATGAATTACTATCCGCTAATTGTTCTTTTGCACTCTTTAAGTTAGCTTTATTGTAGCTATCTAATTCAATTGAGAATCCACCACCACCAGTGAAACTAAATCCTGTTTGGTAAATTCCATCACTATCTTTAGATCCATTTGCAATATTTTCAAATTTATAAGGTTGACGATACCATCTATCAACATGTGGTGAAGTCTTAATTTCATTGGATAAGTAGTTAGATGACATACCAAGTTCATCACCATAGTAAATCCATGTAATACCTGGTAACATAG
>CANQDY010000100.1 GCA_947593895.1 uncultured Bacilli bacterium | reverse complement strand
TATAGTCAATGGTAACCTGCGATTTCATGTCTGGTCTGGCACCCTTAAACATATTATTTTTTCTTAAATTTGATGCATGTCTAACTAGTTTATGTGCGATACCAATAGCTAAAGGCATATAGTTTTCTGTTTCATTACAGGCATAACCAAACATAATTCCTTGATCTCCCGCGCCTTGTTCTTCTTCATTAGAACGAACTACCCCCATGTTAATATCAGGAGATTGTTCTTTGATTCGGTTAATAATTTCACAATTAGCGCCATCAATTCCTTTTTCTGAAGAATCATATCCAATAGAAAGCATAACATTACGAGCAATTTTTTCATAATCTACTTTAGATTTAGTTGTTATTTCACCACCAATAACTAATAAATTTGTAGTTACAAAGCATTCACATGCAACATGAGAGTTTGGATCATCCTTTAAACACGCATCAAGTATGGCATCACTAATTTGATCACAAATTTTATCTGGATGTCCTTCTGATACTGATTCAGATGTAAACAACACTTTTTCTTCCATAGATTACTACCTCTTACTACTTACTTTTTATTTTTTTCCTTTTCCTCTTCAAATTCGATGAGATTTATCTTATTCATTAATAGTTCAGTTGCATCAACGCCTGAAATCTTTTCAATCACATCAAAATCAAGTCCCATTTCAAATAAAGTATTTGCAATTTGAAATTGTTCTTTTTTCTTCTTCGTTTTCATTTTTATCACCACATACTAAAGTATAGGCAATAAATTTTTTTATATACTTAATTAAATTGTTTTTAGTGCTTTAGCAATCTGATCAGGGCATGAAGTTTGTTTTGTGTTACATTTAATACCTTCAAGTCTTTCGATTACTTCTTTTATGTTCATTCCAACTAATAATTTACTAATACCTTGCAAATTACCATTACATCCTCCTATAACTTTAACAGATACAATCTTTCCATTTTCGTGATCAATGATAATTTGTCTTGAGCAAACACCACTTGGATTATAAACCAACCGATTCATAAATCTTACCTCGAATCAAATTCACTATTTAACTATTACGCCAGTAACTGCACCACTTAACGCACCGGCATTAGCTTCATCAGTGTCGATGTGCATTGCTAAGGCATATGTGTCGCTAACTCTAACAACAGTATCATGGAATGTAACATTTCTTCCTGTATTGTTAACAACTTTGACACTGACGATATCTTTATCCTTAACACCAAATTCTGCTGCATCAACAGGGGTCATATGGATATGACGTTTAGCAACAATGACACCTTCTTTTAATTCAACTTCACCACAAGGTCCAACTAATTTACAAGCAGCGCTTCCTTTAATATCTCCAGATTCACGAATTGGTGGAATAACGCCAACTGTTCTAGCATCAGTAAATGATAATTCAACTTGGTTATCTTTTCTAACTGGTCCTAAAATTGAGCAAGCCAACTCACCTCTTGGCCCAACAACTTTAACCTTTTGCTCCGAAGCAAATTGTCCGGGTTGAGATAACATTTTTTTAACAGTCAATGTAAATCCAGCACCAAATAAAACTTCTAAAGTTTCCTGTGTTACATGAACATGCCTAGCACTAGTTTCAATCATAAATTCCTTCATAAATTTAAACCTCCATAATTAATTTTTACAGTATTTTTATTCTACTATTATTTGTTTTTTTTGTCTATATAAATTGCCCGAGTTTTATATTTATCAAAATGATCAAAATGATGATTTATTTTAAAGCACAATTTATTTAAGTACACCAGTTTTTTCTTTGTGAAAGCACTTTCAAATCAATTGATAAACCAATGTGATTGACATCATTTAATATAGTGCTAGAATATTATTCGATTTAGTTTAAATTATATATATAATTATAATTTGAAAAATATAAAAAGGAGACCATTATATGCTTTTTGGAAAACATGTAAATAAATATTATTTAAAATATTTTTGGCACTTCTTTTTTGGAATTATTGCCCTTATTGTAGTTGATTACGTTCAACTATTAATTCCAGAAGAAATTGGTAATATTGTTGATAATGTTAATAACGGAGAAATTTCTTCTCTTACTGATTGGAATTTATTACATTCGATTATAATTATTTTCGGTGTTGCATTAACAATGTTTTTTGGTCGTTTTATTTGGAGGCGATGTATTTTATCTGAAGCAATTAAAATTCAAGCGGATATGAGAAATGAAATGTTTGTTAAAACAGAAAAACTCACCCAAAGATATTACAAGACAAATAAAACCGGGGCAATTCTTGCTTATTTTAGTAACGACTTAGAAGTTATTGAAGAAACATTTGGATTTGGTATTGTACAACTTGTTGATGGACTATTTCTTGGTGTCATGGCCATTATAAAAATGTTTATGATAAATGTTTTTTTGACTCTTATTGCTTTAATACCTTTGGTCATTCTTTGTTTATGCGCAGTGGTTATCGATAAGTATATGGAAAAGAAATATGAGAAACGTCAGAAAGCTTTTGAAGATATGTCCGATTTTTCTCAAGAAAACTTTACTGGAATTAGAGTAATTAAAGCATTTGTTAAAGAAGCAAAAGAACTAAGACAATTTGCTAAAGAAAATAAGAAAAATAAAGATGCCAATATTGCATTTGTTCGTTTTGACGCAATATTAAATGTTCTTATTGACATATTAATTTATAGCGTAATTATCATTATCTTTTGTATTGGAGGATATTATATTCATCAGGTTTCTATTGGAATTGACATTGGATTTTCTTCTGGGGATATCATCAAATTTTTAGGTTATTTTGACGCAATTATTTGGCCTGTATTCGCTATTGCGCAAATTATTAACTTAACTGCAAGAAGTCGAACATCATTAAAAAGAATCTCATCTTTACTTGATGAAAAAGTTGAAATTACTGATGATGGTCAAGTAGTTGTTCCTGGCGATATTAAAGGTGGAATCAAATTTAATCACTTATCATTTGCTTATCCTGATGATCCTAAAACATTAGTTTTAAATGACATTACATTTGAAATTAAATCTGGCGAAACTGTTGGTATTATCGGTAAAATCGGATGTGGAAAATCTACTTTAGTAAATATGTTATTCAGACTATACAACATTAAGGAAAATAGTCTTCAAATTGATAACTATGACATCATGAAATTACCAATTAAATTAGTTCGTGATAATATTGGTTATGCTCCACAAGATAATTTTCTTTTTTCCGATACAATAAGAAACAATATATCATTCGCTGATGCTAATCTAACTGATGATGATGTTACTTTTGCTGCAGAATTCTCCGCAGTAAGAGATAATATAGAAGATTTTGAAGAAAAATATCAAACAATGATCGGTGAACGTGGGGTTACTCTTTCTGGTGGACAAAAACAAAGAATATCCATTTCTCGTGCCATAGTTAAAGATCCAGCAATATTAGTTCTTGATGATTCAGTTTCTGCAGTTGATATTAAAACTGAAGAAACAATTTTGAACAATATCAAAAAAATAAGAAAAAATAAAACTACAATTTTAATAGCTTCTAGAGTTTCAACTGTAGAAAAACTTGATAAAGTTTTAGTTTTAAAAGATGGAAAAGTTGAATTTTTTGGCACTAATAAAGAATGTATGGAAAATTCACCTACTTATAGAAGAATGGTAGAATTACAAACTCTAGAAGATGAATTGGAGGATAATTATGGCAAAGCAGATTTATGAAAACTCAGATCGTAAGATGTCCGATAAAGAGTTAATTAAAAAAACTTGGAAATATATTCGTCCATACAAATTTAATTTTCTTCTGGCATTAATTTTAATGCTGTTTCTCGTTGTCTTAGATTTAATTGGACCATTAATTACTGCAGAAATTCTTGAGACATTAAATATTAAAAAAGATTTAACCGGAGCATTTATCGAAATTAATATTAATCGGGTTTATCTTCTTTCAGCAATTTATCTAATTACTGTATTATCTAATGCAATTCTAATCTATTTAAATACAATGCAATTACAAAAAATAGGACAAAATATTATTTATGATTTAAGAATGATTGTATTTGAGCATATTGATAGTTTATCAATAAATCAACTAAATGAAATTCCCGTTGGTAGTTTAGTAACCAGATTAACCAGTGATACAAATGCTTTATGCGATTTATTTACAAATACATTTGTTAACTTATTAAAAAACTCATTATTTTTAATTGGTGTAATAAGTTTTATGTTTTATATCAATTGGATTTTAGCGTTAATTATCAGTATTTACATTCCAATTATATTTATTTCTTCACTTATTTTTAGAAAACATAGTCGAACAAATTATAGAATTGTTAGAAAAAATTTCTCTATTATGAATGCTTTTTTAAATGAAAATATCTCAGGTATGAAAATTACTCAAATATTCAATCAAGAAGAAAGAAAAAAGCATGAATTCGATAATTTAAACAATAACATTATCAATTCTCGAGTCAAAGATGTTAAGATTTTTTCTATCTATCGCCCTTTTATATCATTTTTATATTTCAGTGCAATCGGAGTTACATTCTTATTTGGAACTAATTTAGTAATTCACGAAGTATTACTTATCAGTGAAGTTTATGCATTCTATTTATATGTATCAAAATTATTCAATCCAATTCAACAAATTGCTGATCAATTTAACGCCTTGCAAAGAGCCTTTACCTCTTCAGAAAGATTATTTAATTTATTAGAAACTGAGCCTGAAGTTTTAGATCCAGAAGATGCCATTGATATTGATTATTTTGCTGGTGAAATCGAATTTAAAAATGTTTGGTTTGCTTATAAAAATGAAAATTGGATTTTGAAAGATGTATCTTTTAAAATCTCTCCAAATCAAGTGGTTGCTTTTGTTGGAGCAACAGGCGCAGGTAAAACAACAATCTTACAATTAAT
>CANQDY010000099.1 GCA_947593895.1 uncultured Bacilli bacterium | reverse complement strand
ACCACGAGTATGACTGGGATGGCTTTACCGGCTGGGATTACACCGGTTATGTGCCTACCGCCAGTATCACCAAGACCACGCCCAGACATCTTTGCAAGTTTAACTCCACATGAAGCAACTAAAGGCCCTAAAACAAGTGATGTTTTATCTCCAACTCCTCCAGTAGAGTGCTTATCAACTTTAATTCCATTAATCATCGATAAATCAATAATTTCACCAGAATGAAGCATTGCATCGGTTAGTTGTCCAATCTCTTTTTTATTCATCCCTTGAAATAAAATTGCCATTGCAAGACTTGATGCTTGATAATCAGGAATACTACCAGAAGTAAATCCATTAACAAAAAAATCGATTTCTTCTTTTGTTAAAACTTTTCCCATTCTCTTTTTAATAATAATATCTACCATTCTCATAAAATCGACTCCTAAAAATTTTTATTTACCATTAATATTTTACCCTATTAATATTAAAAAGAAAATATGCAAAAAATTGATTATTTATCATTTCAATTCAATTAAATATAAAATACCGCATAAAGAAAAAAATTCTTTTACTATCTACAATACCACATTTTTCAAATAGAGTTTTATTTCCATATAGATATTTAAACTTTTAATCTTGGTATTATCAACTGATTTAACCTCGATAGATATTATATTTTTTATAAACAATATCTATTTTGACTCCTATAATAAGTTTTATTTCCATTTATTATAGCATTACACATTATCATAGTTTTTTTCATTCCACTTTTAAATTTGTTTAGTTAATCCATTATAAAAATGTTATCACTAACAACTAAATCATATTTTAATAACAAGTAATCCCAGATCAGCGAGATATGTTTTAAAGACCTCAATGTTGTAATAATATTCAAGTGATCTTTTAATCTGATCTATCTTATATACTGCAATACAATACCAGATATGCAAATCATTCTTTAGCGTTATCAAGATTTAAATCACGACTCCATTTTTGATAAATTTATACTAAAAACGAGTGTTTGTATTGAAAATTTGCTTAACTTTAATTGTGAAACGATAAATTTGAATTTACCAGAGTTTATCACCAATACTTACAACAGTCTTTAGACGATAGTAAGATTGACTATGTTATAATCTCACCATTAGCAAGTAAAAAAGTAAGAAAAATAAATATCAGATCAACAAAGAATGATAATTATATTAAAATATCATAAATTTTTCTGGTTGTATTATGATCAGCATTTAAAGTAAACTTTATTAATTTAATTATTAGATTTCAAAAGAGTTGTATCTCCACTACTTATTTCATTTTTATATGAAAATTTTAATAATAATGGAGTAACAAAGGAAGTAATCAAAATTAATATAATTATAAAGAACATAATATTTGAATTAACAAGATTTGCATCTATTCCTTTAGTTGCACAGACAAGACAAACCTCAGCTCGAGCCATCATACCAAGTCCAACTCGATATGAATCTTTGATTGAATATTTAGAAATAAGACCACCTAATCCACAACCAATAATTTTTCCGATTATTCCCACAATAATAAATAGAATTCCAAACAAAACGAACTTTCCATCAAGAGTGTTAGATGAATCACTAAACAAATTGTTAATTGGAATCATTGCAAAGAAAATTGGTGAAAAAAGCATATATGACGCTTGCTCTGCTCTTCGATCAATGTATTCATGATTCTTTAGTTTTGAAAGAATTAATCCAGCAATAAACGCTCCGGTAATATCCGCAATAGAAAACACTGCTTCAGCAATGTAGGCAAATATAAAGCAAACTGCTAAAGAGAAAATTGGTAAACGTTGAGCGTGAGGATGTCTTTTTTCAATCCAACGAAAAATAAAGCGAACCAAAAATCCCATAAGTGCGCTAAAAACAAAAAATCCAATTGTTTTTAAAATAACACCTAAAATATCAAGTCCATTGCTTGAAGATGATGATAAACTTACAATAATTGATAAAATAATAACACCTAAAATATCATCAATAATTGCAGCAGAAACAATTGATGTTCCTACTTTTGAATTTAGCTTTCCTAATTCTTTTAATGTTGCAATTGTAACTGAAACGGAAGTAGCGGTTAATATCGTTCCATAAAATAAATGAGTCCAAATTGAAACACTTTTAAAGCAAATAAAACTCACTAAAAATCCAAGTCCCATCGGAAAAATAACTCCTAATACAGTGATGATTATCGAAGGAACTCCACAAGATTTAATTTGGTTTGTATCAGTTTCTAGACCAGCTTCAAACATAATTAACACCACACCAATTTTACTTAAGAATTCTAATCCTTCCATAACTGTTGGACTAAAGACAAATTGATTTGGAATTAATTTAATAAACGCTAATAAAACTCCACTTAATAACATTCCAACAACAATTGGAAATTTGATTTTTTTACAAACTATTTGGAAAAACTTACTAACTAATAAAATCAATCCAATTGGCAAGAGTATTTCATAGAAACTTGAGAATGTATCTGCTAATAAATTAATACTAAACATAATTTACACCTTCTTAACACAAATACTAACTATATCACTATGAAAAATGGATTTCAAATAATAGTTAATTAATATTATTAATTATTCCCTTTAAAATTTGAACTGCATTACTTGCCGCTCCTTTACGAATGTTATCACTAGTTACAAACAATAAAACACCATTTTTACAAGATAAATCCTTTCTTATTCTTCCAACATAAATATTATCATTTCCTTTAGCAATTACTGAGGTAGGATAAATATGGTTAACCGGATCATCAAGTACAATTATATTTTCTAATGTCTCTAGTTTATTTCTAAAAACTTGATCGGAATATTCGTTGACTAATTCACAACGCACCACCACTCCATGACAACTTTCAATCGGAACTCTTACACATGTCGCTGATATTTTTAAATTCTTTTTGTGTAGTATTTTTCTAGTTTCCTCAACCATTTTCATTTCTTCTTTAGTGTAACCATTAATTAAGAATTCATCAATTTCAGGAATTACAGTTTTAGAAATATCATACGGATAAAAACAATGATTTTTGTGATTTAAACATCGCTTTAATTCAATAATTCCCTTTTGTCCTGATCCAGATACAGATTGATAAGTAGTATAATTTATTCTTTTTACTTGGAACAGATCATCCAAGGTCTTGACAATTAAAACACATTGAATTGTTGAGCAATTTGGATTAGCAATAATCTTACATTTAGTCTTATAATCATTTAAATTTATTTCTGGTACAATCAAGGCACAATTTCTTTTCATACGAAAACAAGAAGAGTTATCAATTACGTATCCGCCTTCCTTCACCACTTTAGGTGCCCAAATTTTAGAGATTTTTGCTCCCGTTGAAAATAAAACAAAATCTAATCCTTTAAAGCAACCTTCATATAAAGTTTCCACATAATAATATTTTCCAAAGAGTTTAATTCTTTTTCCTTTGCTTTTATCTGAAGCGAAAAGTTTTAAATTATCAACATTTATTTGATATTCTTCGAGCAATTTTAGAATCGTTCTTCCAACTAGTCCGGTTGCTCCAACAACACCGATACTATATCCTTTCATTCATATCACCAAAATATAATATGATTTTATTTAGAATAAAATCCATATAAAAATTAATAGTGTCGAAAAAATAGTTAATATAAATATATAATTTGAGTGAGTATTTAAAACTCAAAAATAAAAAAACTTAGTTGGAAAAGATTATCAAAAAAATGAAAATTTTAATGAAAACATATATAAATATTGAAGTAACATTAAATATGTTTTTTAATAAGCATTTCTTGTTGAATTTCCATTCTTGAAACCACAAAAAAGGAACTATTGCTCCTTTAACTCAGTAAATATTATTTTTGAGTTTATCAACAGTTCCTATATAAATTATTAACTATAAATCACGACGATTTTTATATGATGTATGCAATAAATGATGTGCTAATTCTGAATTTGGTTCTTTTAAAAAATCATGATAGAGTTTTTGAATTGATTCATTTTCACAAGATACTCGAATTGATTTATTTTTATCAATATTCTTTAACCCTTCTTTTCTTAATTCAAGAACTTCTTTATGATTCATATCAAGATGGATTGGTTGACCTCCACCATTAATACATCCACCCGGACAGGCCATTACTTCAACAATATCATAATCAACTTTACCCGCTTTAATATCATCTAGAACAACTCTTGCATTTGCAAGTCCGGAAACAACGCATAAGTGAAGTTTAATATCGTTGATCATCACATATGCTTCACGAGTATTTGGTTGACCAAATACACCATGAAATTCAATTTCTTTTGGAAAATCATTAGATAGCCACATTGCTGCGGTTCTAATTGCTGCTTCCATAACCCCACCAGTTTTACCAAAAATATCTGCGGCACCAGTAGATTCACCTAGTGGTGAATCAAATGTTCCTTCCTCTAATGTAGCTAAATCAATACCAAATCTTCTCAACATACTTGCAAATTCTTTGGTTGATAAGGAATAATCATTACCTTGTAATCCATCAAACCTTTCTTCTTCACGTTTTAATTCTTCTTTTTTAGCAATACATGGCATTAATGAAACAACTACTAAATTTTTAGGATCAATACCTTCTTTTTGAGCAAAATAAGTTTTTGCTATTGCACCAAACATTTCTTGTGGAGATTTACATGAAGATGGTAAATGAAGCAATTCTGGATATTGAGTTTCAATAAATCTAATCCAACCTGGACAGCAAGAAGTAATTAAAGGTAAATTTTTATTTTCTTGAAGTCTTGTTACAAACTCCTTAGCCTCTTCCATAATAGTTAAATCTGCACCAAAGTTAGTATCAAATACTTTCTTAAATCCAATCATTCTAAGTGCGGTTATCATTTTTCCAGTAACATTAGTTCCTGGTTTTAAGCCAAATTCTTCCCCTAAAGCTACTCTAACAGCAGGTGCAGTA
>CANQDY010000098.1 GCA_947593895.1 uncultured Bacilli bacterium | reverse complement strand
TGTGAAAACAAATAAATTGCAGGTAAGTGACTTAAACTTGCCATTCTGATTGCTGGTTTTAAGTAATCAGAAAATACCAAGAAGCACCCAACATATGAACGAAGTCCGCCGTGAATTAATATGCCATTTTGAATTGAAGCCATTGCAAACTCGCGAATTCCAAAATTAATATTTCTTCCATTTCTGGTTCTTGGCGTAAAATCAACTTCATCTTTAATTGAAGTCATCACTGAAGCAGCAACATCAGCAGAACCACCAATTAAATTAAATACTGATTTATGTAAGACATTTAAAAGAACTTGAGAGGTTTTTCTCGTTGCCTCTTTATATCCAGTTTCAAATTCTGGACCTTTATCAAAAATATAAGTAGCAATATTATTCTTAATAACCGAAGTAAATTTAGCACTCTCAGTTGGATAAGTCCTTTGATACGATTCATAAGAATTATTCCAAATTTTATATGCTTTTTCTCCACGACTTATAAAAGTCTTTCTAAAATATTTATATACTTCTTCAGGAACAAAAAAATCTGGATAGTTGTATCCATAAGAAATTTTTGCATTCTTTCCATCCTCTTCGCCTAATGGACTTCCATGAACTTTATTTAATCCTTGATTTGCTGATCCAAATCCAATAATAGTATGAACAATAATTATTGTAGGTTTATCAATACTTTTTTTAGCTTTTTTTATTGCACGATCAATTGCTTTATAATCATTGCCATCTTTTACTTCAAGGACATTCCATTCCGATGCTTCAAATCTTTTTCTTACATCTTCATGGAAACTCATCTCAAGCGCACCATCAAGAGTTACTTCATTAGAATCATAAAACAATATTAATTTATTTAATTTTTGTCTTCCTGCAAAAGAAATTGCTTCTTGAGTGATACCTTCTTGAAGACAACCATCACCACATAAAACATATGTATAATGATCAATCAATGCATTTCCCTGTGGATACATTGCTTGCAAAGATTGTTCAGCAAGAGCAACTCCGACTGCCTGACCAATTCCTTGACCAAGAGGACCACTTGAAGCATCAACACCTGGTGTAACACCAAGTTCCGGATGACCAGGAGTAATCGAATTTAATTGTCTAAATTCCTTTAAATCATCCATTTTAACACCATATCCAGCGACATGTAGTAATGAATATAATAGCATTGAAGCATGTCCAGCAGATAAAATAAAGCGATCACGATTAATCCAATTTGGATGTGCAGGATCAGCAGTTAAATGCTTAGAAAACAATGTAAATAAAATTGGTGCACTTCCCAAAGCCATTCCCGGGTGACCAGACTTTGCTTTATTAATTCCATCGATAACAAGTGACCTAATAGCATTAATTGATAATTGTTCAATACTCATAAATTTCTCCATTAAAAATATCTAGAGGGATTAAAGGATAATCCTATCCTTGACAAGTGGGCATTCTTTCTCTACTTTAGGATTCCGGAAAGATAGTGTCCGGCATTCAACACCATAGAGATGAAAAGAATTCCCCGATTAAATATGTAGGAAACGCAATGTAGCCCTCTAGACAATTTAATTTTATCAAAGATAATATTCTTTATCAATATACTATTTTTCCCATTTTTGCATTATGATAAATGACAAACTAAAATAATTTCTCCAGATATAAAAGAAATTTACTTTGTTACTTATCTCAAAATTACTAAAAATATCAAAATTTGTTGACATTTTTTTATACAGTAGCTAATATATTTATGCAAATAAAAATGTGGAAAGAAGAAGCGCCCGCTTCTCACCAGATTCAATAGGTTTGAATTGGTAATTATGTCACAAGATTAATATGACTTTTTATGGGCGCATAATTCTGTGCCCATTTTATTTTAAGGAGGATTTAATTATTATTTATTTCAACGAGCCAAGACCTTATCCAAAGAAAAACGAAAATGAAGATTTGGTCAATGAAAACATCAGATTCCCTCAAATCAGAGTCATTGGTCCTAATGGTGATTCATTAGGTGTTATGCCAAGACTTAGAGCGCTTCAGGTTGCTGAAACCTATAGTCTCGACCTAGTATGCGTTTCCAAAGATGCTAACCCACCAGTATGTAAAATACTAAACTATGGAAAGTATCGTTTTGAAAACCAAAAACGACAAAAGGAAATGAAAAAAAATAAAAAAGTAAAAGAAATTGATGTCAAAGAGATTCAATTAACTCCAGTAATTGGTCAACATGACCTTGATACAAAAGTAAAAATTGCTAATAAGTTTCTTGTCGCTGGTGACAAAGTCAAAGTTACCGTTAGATTTAGAGGGCGTCAGTTATCGCATATTGAAGTTGGTGAAGAAGTATTAAATCGTTTCATTCAAGGTGTCAGCGAAAATTCTATTGTAGAAAAAGAAGCAAAACTTGATGGAAAACTCTTAACTAGCATTTTAGCATCAAAGTATAAAAAATAGGAGGAAAAATCATGCCAAAAATGAAATCAAAACGTGCTTTACTTAAAAGATGTAAAGTAACAGGCTCAGGAAAAGTAAAAATTTTCCATTCACATGTAAGCCATTTATCACACAACAAAACAACAAAACAAAAAAGACATTTAAAAATGCCTAACACAATGAGTAATTCAGACTATAAGAGAGTCAGAATTCTCATTCAAAAATAAGGAGGTTTAGAGCATGAGAGTAAAAGGTGGAACAACAACACACGCAAGAAGAAAAAAAGTTTTAAAAAGAGCCAAAGGTTACTTCGGTTCTAAACATACTTTATACAAAACAGCTAATGAACAAGTAATGCACTCATTACATTATGCTTATGTATCACGTAGAAAAAGAAAACAAGATTTTAGGAAATTATGGATTGTTAGAATTAATGCTGCATGCCATAATCACGATATTAATTACTCTACATTAATGCATGGTTTAAAGGTTGCGGGAATTAATATTAACAGAAAAATGTTATCAGAAATGGCTATAACCGATGAATCTGGGTTCACTTCTTTGGTAGATACTGCCAAAAAAGCATTAGCAAAATAATAAAAATAAAGAGGCTATATGACCTCTTTATTTTTTTATTATATCTTTTAATAAATCCAATGTTTTCATAAAAATTGATGGGTTTTTATCAAAATAAACTATCTCTGATTTGTTATTAGTTATAATTAAAAAAGCTTCAGGAACCATTGACATTCCTCCAAGTTGTCCTCCTCCATAAGGATATAGCTCTTCACTAATTTCAAAATCTAATTCATTCTTTGCTTTTTTCGATGAATTTTTTTTATTAATGTTAAATTCACTGCCACCAACGCCAAATCCCAATGTAACCTTTGTTATTGGTACAATGATTTTGTTATCGTCTACTTTGATTGGTGAGCCAATAATTTTACTTGAATCTATTAAATTTGATAACGAATCAAGAGAAGAATTTAGTAAATCATTTATTGGTCGTTTGAACATGCTTATACCTCCGATTAATAATAAATAAATTAATTAATATAATTCCGATATTAAAATGGAACTTTGCTTTAATGATTACATTATTTTTTTCATCTGGTTTAATGTCAAAATGATAATTTTCCACATATTTAATTAATAATCCAACAATCATCTTGTTAATAATATTTAAACTTTGTACTAAATAGATATAATTGACATAATCACTAATATTTTTTTTCACATTTATAACTAAATATTTGAAATGAATTAGTGTAATTAAAGAAGATAAATCAATTTCTTTTTGTGCCTGAATTTGATCTTTTGGAATCATTTTCTTTATAAATTTGTGGTATTTTTTTCCTTTTATTGAGAATACCGGGATAAAAAACAAATAGACTTTTAAGTGTTCAAGAGAAACATCAATTCTAAGAGATAACTCGTAAGCAAATAATAGATATACAATAAATAGAAGTCCTAAAAAGATATAATAATAAACCATCAACATTATTATTTACATTTAGCAAAATTTTATAAAAAGAAAAACCACTTAAGTGGTTTTCTTTGTTTACTTATTTGCAATTTTTTGTTTTTGTAGTTGAACTATTTCTTGCTCTAGAAGATGAACAATTCTTTACTTGTCTTTGAGCTTTGGAACTTGTTTGTTCACTACCATATTCTTCTTGACCATGTCTTTGAGTTTTAGTATCCTTTGCTGATGTTGATCTAGAACTCTTTCCATTTGCTTTTGATTTCATAAACTCACCTCTTTCTAAAGGTATTGTTTACAAAAAACGACATAATTATAAATAATTATTAAAATTTTCATCTTTCCCTTGATAATTTTCATCAACTTTAATAACCTCAAGATTATTAACGCATTCTTCAATTAGACTTTGATAATCAAAACTTGATTCAATTTTTTTAATTTGCTCACCTTTTGGTTGCGTTGCTGGATTTTTTGGATCAAAAATCGTACAACAATCTTCATAAGGACGAATTGAAATATCATAGGTTCCTATTTCTCTACTAATTTTAATAATATCTATTTTATCAAAGATTGCCAAAGGCCGAATAACCGGAAGTTTGCATACATTTTCAATTTCAACAATGCTCTTTAATGTTTGTGAAGCAACCTGACCAATAGATTCTCCGTTTGAAACTATTAAACAATTAGAACGTACTGCGATAATATTTGCAATTCGGTACATCATTCTTCTCATTATAGTAATTGCATAGCTTTCTTTAGCGTATTTATAAATCTCCTCCTGAAGTTTGGTAAAAGGAATAATATACAATTTTATTTCTCCTTGATATTTTGATAATACTTTTAAAATATCAATTATTTTAGTAATAACAGCTTGATTGGTGTATGGAGGAGAGGCAAAGTGAACACACTCCATTTTGATTCCTCTCTTCATCATTAAGTAACAAGCAACCGGTGAATCTATTCCTCCCGAAATCATCATCAATCCTTTTCCTGCAACACCAAGAGGATATCCTCCCGCTCCTTTTACTTCATTTAAATAAATATATGTTTCCGATTGCCTTACAATTAAACTAATC
>CANQDY010000097.1 GCA_947593895.1 uncultured Bacilli bacterium | reverse complement strand
CCATAGGAAAGTATGTAGGATAATAAATTGAATCAGTTAGTATATCTAGATAACCTGCATCATAGAAAAATTGATTATTTTCATTTTCTTTAAAATAATAAGTCGTCTTATAACCATAAAAATTATTACTTGAATATGAATCAAGACCTATATATGGTTCTTCAAATTGATAATAGGTAATTGAATCGATAAGTTTTTTGAATTCATGATTTTCATTAATCCTTTCACCACTTGGTTTTGTCGCATGATGCTTAGAAAAATCAAAATCAACAATATCATAGATAAATTTGTAATTGAAATTCTTATATTTAATTTCAATTTGATTACCACTTGATTTTTTTAACGGATAAAGATAATAATTCAAATAATTCGCATATCCATTATAATTTTGATAAATCACATTTGAATTGTCTTTATTAAAACAAATTTCTACCTGTTTATAAAAATCATTATTATTTATTAATTCATCATTAATAAACAAATAAAGATAATAAATTTGTCCAATTTCAAGCTCAAAATGATTATTGATGGAATTTACTTCAACTAATTTATCGTTTAAGTTACCTATTTCTAAAGAATTTTTAAATCGATCAGTAGAATCACTATTAACATTGTTATCAATAGTTGTCGTTTGAATAAAACAATTTTGACAAGTATAAATTACTTCTTCTCCTCCATCTGGAATTTGAACTTTTTCTCCTTGATTCCAGTTATGCTTTCCACCGCAATCAATTCCAGTATATCCATTCAAAGTCGTAATTATTTTACTATCTTTATCAATAGTAAATTTATATACAGGATATATACCATCATAATAATCATAATCAAGAGTCTTACCATTTAAGATTAATCCTACTAAAGGTCCGGAACGAAAGCCTAAAATTACTTCAACTTCAGTTCCTCCATAATATTCATTTTTAAGTTCCGTTTTATTCACTAATAAACAATAGTTATCAACTACTTCTAACTTAAATCTCTGTTTTGTTTCTTTGTCACATGAAACAAAGCAAATGACACATAAAATCAGTGACATAAATATCAATAATTTATTTTTCATAACTAAAACTACACCACCATATTTTTTATTATATTTGACTCTATAAATAAAACATTTTAAATAGAATAAAAGTTTCCAAATTAAATAAATTATCTATAATAAAACAAATATAGTTAAGTTTATTAAACTTGTTTTAACAAGATATCTATTTTTTCTTATAAGTTGGAATAACATTAGATTTTTTATTTTCTCTACATATCAATTTAATTTTATCTACTTCATTTTGAGTTAGTTTTCGATACTCTCCTCTTTTTAAGCCTTTGACATTTAAAAAAGCAATTGATTCTCGATTTAAGTTCTTAATGTGGTAAGAAAAATGTTCAAACATTCTTCTAACTTGACGATTTCTACCCTCATGAATAGTAATAAATATTAACGTTTCATATGGTTTTTCTTTAAAAACCTCTACGATAGCTTTTTGAGTCATTCCATCTTCTAAGAGAACTCCATTTCTTAATGCTTGCAAATCCTTTTCTTTTACTTTTCCTTCAACTGTTGCTAAATAACATTTATTTAGATGTGTTGAAGGATGAGTAACTAGATTAGTTAATTCACCATCATTAGAAACCAAAAGCACACCAGAAGTATTATAATCAAGTCTACCGACTGGATAAAGTCGGTAATTTTCATTTTTAAAAAAATCGATAACTGTCTTTCTTCCACGATCATCTTTTACTGAACTAACAACACCTAATGGCTTATTAAAAAGGAAAGTTACTTTATCAGTTTCAACATTATTTTCAAAACCCTCAATTTCAATCTTAGCATCTTCTTCAACTAGATATCCCTTTTTAATAATTAACTCGCCATTAACCTTAACTTTTGATGATGATATTAATTCTTCCGCTTTTCTTCTTGAGCAAAATCCTCGCATTGAAATTAATTTTTGTAAACGAATCTTTTCTGACATATTACTTATTATTCATAATCAAAAATTCAGATACTTTTCTTTTGATTATTTCATTTTTAAATTCATTTAAATGTTTTGATTTGAATTCATCTAATTGTTTATCAGATAATTGATAATAGTTCTTAATAGACGCTAATTCGGAGTTTGTTTCTTCTTCAGTTGCAATTATATTTTCACTAACTGCAACATAATTTAAAATTGCATTAACCTTAGCGCCTTTAATTACATCACTTTTAATAATTTCTTCAAATTCTTCCATATTTTTATTTATCATTTGCAAATATTGATCTAGATTCATTTTATATTGACCAACCATCTGTTGATAATAAGCAATGACATTATCATGGCTTTGTTTTATTTGTTCATCAGTTAAATTAATTTCACTGTTTTCAATTAAATAATCACATAATTTATCAAAATAAGCATTTAAAGAGATTTGTTTATTTCTTTCTTCTAATTCTCTTTTAGTATGTTGTCTTAATTCATCAATACTATTACAGCCATGATCTTTAGCAAATTCATCATCTAAAGAAGCAATCTTTTTTACCTTAACTGCATTAATTTCACATTTAAAAACCGATGGTTTTCCTTTTAAATTTTCAGCATGATAATTTTCAGGGAAGATTACATTAACATCTACTTTATCACCTTTTTTAACTCCAATTAATTGATTTTCAAAGCCAGGAATAAAAGTATTTGAACCTAATTCCAAATCATAGTTTTCTCCCTTTCCGCCTTCAAAACTAACTCCATCACAGAAACCTTCAAAGTTAATATTAACTACATCACCCTTTTCAGATACTTTATTACATTCAACAAAAGTATTACTTCTTGCTACTAAAGAGTTAAGTGCCTCATTTAACTCCTGCTCAGTAACTTCTTTTGGCTCTTCTTTTCCAAGATCTAAATTCTTGTAATGACAAAATTTATTTTCCATTATTTTCTCCTTTTTGTATCGTTATTATTATACTTGAAAATACTAATTAATCGAACAATTAATAAATTATTTTAAATTTATCAGTTAAAACTTATAATAAAAATATGAAAAAAGTCGAAAAAATAGCATTGTATCTATATATATTTATTGAAATCGGATTGTATCTGAGTTTTTTAATTATCGATTTCTGTACAAAATCAGATTCAACCATAATCAAATATGTTTCGATCATCATTATTAATATTGCTTCTTTATTTACTATCATAGTGAATAAGAAAGGTAACTACTATTTCCTCCTAGGACTTATATTCACATTAATATCTGATACATTTTTACTATTAATCAACAATTATTATGTTATTGGATTAATTTGTTTTAATATCGTACAGAACTTATATATAATTGGTCTTAAAAATGAGATATCCAAATACTTTAAAATTCAATTGTTAATTCGTTTAGTAATTTTAATTATTTGTGTTTGTATTAGTTTTGTTAACAAAGAATACGAAATAATGCTATCAGCGAGTTATATTACTTTCTTAGTTATGAATATTTTAACTCTAATTCTATTTTGTAAGAAAAATAAAAAAAACATCACTCTTTTAATGGGATTTTGTCTTTTTTTACTATGCGATATCAATGTCGGATTAAATAATCTGAACTATTATTTTCCATTAAATCAGCAAACCAATGATATTTTGCAAAACATTTCATCTAACTTAATGTGGTTTTTTTATTTACCTAGCCAAATTTTAATTAGTTTATACATTAAAAGTTAAAATAAAAAATTTATTAGAAGAAAATCTTAACGCACTTCAACCTATGATTTAGATCTTTCAAAATAACAGTGGACTTTAACCAATCACTGCGCTTTTCTTATTCAAAATTATTTGAGGACATAAACACCTTTTCGTTGAATCGGTCTGCAATTTCTCAATATATCTCCTTTTGATAGCGATTTTTAAAAATCACACTCTAGTAAAACAACGCATCAGAAAATCAAATATGAAGACAAATATCCGACCAAATTTCCCTCATAAATGCATAACTCTTCTTTATAATGAGATCAAAATCATAATAGTAAATGCTTCTCGTACCTACAATTGTCATAAGAACGAAGATTATCTGACTACTTTTCGCTGTATTCCCATAAAAATCGATTGCAAATTCGCTTTTTCGTAATAACCTTGCAAAGAATTTCTTGTTGCTTTCACTGTCGTTTTTCTTTTTATAATATTTAATTTTTGTTCTCGGTATAAAAAGATTCATAACAAAACATACTCTCCACTGTTACAAAAATTTGTTAAATCCTATGGAATCAATGTTGAAGATAATCCAAACGAAAACGATGATAAATTTATCAGAAAATAATTTAACCTTGCTTCAGTTAAAAGACTACAAATTTCAGTTGTTTCACCAATATGTGCCAAAAAGTGTAATTTTTACCAAAAAGTATGTACCAAAAAGTGTAAAAAAATTAATTTTTGCACAATAGTATGATATTATAATAGCGAGGAGATATTATGGAGCGAAAAATTTACAATCATTTACTTGAATGGAAAAACTCGGAAGATAGAAAGCCCCTGGTTTTACAAGGTGCAAGACAAGTTGGAAAAACTTACATTGTCAACATGTTTGGAAGTAAAGAATATGCAAATGTTGTTTATTGCAATTTTGAGAGAGAAAAAAATCTAGCAGACTTTTTTTCTGATTTAATACCGCAAAACATAATAAAAAAGATTTCAAATTACAAAAGAAAAGAAGTTTTGCCAGAACACACTTTAATTATTTTTGACGAAATTCAAGCTTGCCCTGCCGCATTGACTTCGTTGAAGTATTTTTGTGAAGAGGCAAGAGATTATCATGTGATTGCAATGGGATCTCTCTTGGGCGTTTCTGTTAATCGTGAGCAACATTCCTTTCCTGTAGGAAAAGTTCAATTCATGGATTTGTATCCAATGGACTTTGAAGAGTTTTTAATGGCAACAAACAATCAGTTTCTTATTGACGAAATTAAAGCATGTTATGAATCCGACAAACCAATGTCTATACCATTTCATGAGCAAGCGTTAGCGTTATATAAAGAATATTTGTATGTTGGTGGCATGCCGGCTGTTGTAGAAGAGTATTTAAAAAATAAAAATTATG
>CANQDY010000096.1 GCA_947593895.1 uncultured Bacilli bacterium | reverse complement strand
TTATTGTTGACAGATTAAAACAAATTGCTGATATGGAAAATATTGATATTGAAAATGATGCTTTATTTGAAATAGCTAGATTATCTGATGGTGGAATGAGAGATGCAATTAATCTTTTGGATCAGCTTGTTACATATAGTAATTCTCATATTGCTATAGATGATGTATATAAAATAAATGGTTCTGTTTCGTATAATGATCTTTGCAAATTACTAGATTATATTACTGTGAATAATAAAATTAAAATTATTGAATTTGTTGATAATATCGATAAAGAAAGCATCGATATTAATAAGTTTGTCGAGGAAATAATTATATTTTTAAAAGATGTTGTTTTATATAAAAATGCTAATATTCTTTCTAATATACAAACTAAAAATGATAGTATTATAAGTATTAGTAACAAATATGATAATAAAATATTATATGATTTGATTGAAACTTTAAATGAGTTACAGAATGTTGTTAAGCTTTCTTCTCATGCTTCTATTTTGTTTTTAACGTCAATTCTTAAGTTTTCTGATAGTATTTATAATAAAAGTGAAAAAATTATTTCCCGGGAAATAATTGAAATTGATAAAAGTAAAGAAAGAGATAATAATAATGAAAAAGTAATGCTACAAGAACAAAAAAAATTAGAAAAGAAAATAATAAAAACAAAAAATGAAAATAGTAGCAATATTAAAATTAGAATTAATAATTCTCTTGCTTTAGCATCAAAGGCAGTTTTGAAAGAAATTAAAAATAAATGGAAAAACATTGATGAATATCTATATAATGATGAATTTTCTGTCGTTGCGGGACTTTTAAGAGATTCTTCAGCTGTTGTTGCTTCAGAAGAATATATAATGGTTGCAAGTAAATATGATTCGATTGTTGATAGAATAAATGAAAATAATGAAATTATTCAAAAATTATTTAATAATGCTTTTGGATATAATTCTTTTGTTGTTGCAATTACGGAAGATGAATGGAATGATGTGAAAAATAAATATATTGAAAATATTAAAAATGGAATTAAATATACTGTAAAGGAAGAAAATAACTGTACTGTTAAAAATGATAAAACTCCTGTCGATGAACTGATTGATTTGGTAGGAGATAATATTATAGAATATAAATAAAGGAGAATGATGATAATGAATATGCAGGCTATAATGATGCAAGCAAAAAAAATGCAAAAGGATATTGAAAATGCTCAAAAGGAACTTGAAAATAGTGTTTATGAAGGAACTTCACAGTTAGTTAGTGTGAAAATTAATGGAAAGCATGAACTTATTTCTGTTAAGATTAATAGTGAAGAAATTGATAAAGATGATATTGAAATGCTTGAAGATATGTTTTTAGTTGCTGTTAATGAAGCAAATAAAAATCTTGAGGATGATAAACAAGTTAAACTTGGAAAATATGGAAAAATGTTAAATGGAATGATGTAGTATGTATCCAGAAAGTATTAAAAATATAATTGATTGTTTGAAAGATCTTCCTGGAATTGGGGAGAAAACTGCTGAAAGGCTTGCCTTTGCTTTAATTGGTTTTAGTAAAGAAAAACTTACTTCTTTTTCGGATGCTATAATTGCAGTAAGAGATAAATTGACTAATTGTGAGATATGTGGAAATATCTCCGAAAAAAATATATGTAATATTTGTGAAGATAAAAACCGTAATAGTAAAATTATTTTTGTTGTTGAAAAAGCTAAAGATATTGCTTTGTTTGAAAAAATTAATATATTTAATGGTAAGTATCATGTTCTAGGTGGCCTTATATCTCCTCTTGAAGGAATAGGACCCGAAGATATTAATATAGATAAATTGCTTACTAGAATTGATAGTGAAGGTACTGAAGAATTAGTACTTGCTCTTAAACCATCAATTGAGGGTGAGACGACTATGCAATATATTAAAAAAGTTTTGGAAAATAAGAATATTAAAATTACAAGAATTGCTACGGGTATTCCTATTGGAACAGATATTGAATATATTGATTCGATGACTTTGGAATTTGCTTTTGAAGGAAGAAAAGACATATAATTTTGCTGATTTCATATATTTTACTGGGTGAAAATAATGTTTAAAATATTTTTTGATGTGGTAAAAAAAGTTATACTTAGTGTCCTTTTACTTTATACTTATAATGTGATTGTTTTTCCAATAAGTGTTACTATTCCTATTAATATATTTACAATATTATTTGTTACTATTTTAGGTTTTCCTGGTATGATTGGTTTATGTTTATTTTCTTTATTCATTATTTAAAGAGGTGAATGATGTTAGATACTTGTATAAGTGGACAGGCTAGTATATGTGCTATGCTTAAAAATGCTGTTGATAATGATAGAATTTCTCATGCCTATATATTTGATTCTGGTGGAAATAGTATTGCTACTGATATGGCTATTTATTTTGCAAAAATGATTGTTTGTAAGTCTGCTTCTGATAAGGATAAAGATAATATTTTCAAAAGAATTGATGATGGTAATTATATTGATGTGAAAATTATTGAATCAGATGGACTGTGGATAAAAAAAGAGCAACTTTTAGATTTGCAGAGTGAATTTAGTAAGAAAGCCTTCGAGGGTATTTGGAAAGTATATATTATTAAAAATGCTGAAAAAATGAATGTTCAAACAGCTAATTCAATATTAAAATTTTTGGAAGAGCCTGTTGATAATATTGTTGCTATTCTTGTCACAGACAATGTAAATTTACTTTTACCAACAATTATTTCTAGATGTCAAATTATTAAGCTAAATAAGATGAAGTATGAGAATGATGTAAATAGTAATTTTTTAAATATTATTAAGAATACGGAATATGAATATTTATCTAAAGAAGAGCAAAATGAAATTATTAATAGTTTAATTAATTTTATTAAATATATTGAAAAAAATGGTATTGATGCTTTGATTTATACTAAAAAAATTTGGCATAGTGTATTTAAAGATAGAAGTTTAAATGTATTAGGTATCGAATTTATGATTAATTTTTATTATGATGTGTTAAAATATATATCTAGTGGTTCAATAAACTTTTTTTCAGATAAAGTAGAAGATATTAAAGAAATAGCTAAAACTAATGATATTATTTCGTTATGTAAAAAGATTGAAATATTGGATGAGGCAAAAAACAATGTAAAAAGAAATTTGAATATTAATTTACTAATTGATAATTTGATAATAGAAATGTGTGGTGATAATTAATGAGAGTTGTTGGTGTAAAAATTAACAATAGTGGAAAAGTGAATTATTATTTTGATAATGATTTGAATTTGAAAATTAATTTAACTGTTATTGTTAATTCTGATAGAGGTTTACAATTTGGCACAGTAGTATCTTTTTTAGAAAATGAAAATAATGATGAAAAATATGATAAAATTGTTAGAATTGCTACCAAAAAAGATTATCTTAAGTATTTGCAAAATTTAACTGATGAAAAGGTTGCATTAGAAAAGTGTCGTGAGATGGTACTTAAAAAGAACTTAAATATGAATGTTATCGATGCAAATTATAATTTTGATAAAAGTCAATTATTATTTAGATTTTTATCTGATGAAAGAGTGGATTTTAGACAACTTGCTAAGGAATTAGGTGCTAAGCTCAGAACAAGAATAGAACTTAGACAAATTGGAGTTAGAGATAAGGCAAAGGAAATTGGTGGACTAGGACCATGTGGAAGATTTTTATGTTGTCGTACTTTTTTGAATTCTTTTGATACGGTATCAATTAGCATGGCAAAAAATCAAGGCCTTGCTTTAAATCCTACTAAAATAAATGGTGTTTGTGGTAGATTGCTTTGTTGCTTGAATTATGAAAATGAACAGTATCTTGAAGCTAAAGTTGATATTCCAGATGTTGGAAAAAAAGTTACGATAAATAATCGTGAGGGAAAAGTTCTTTCAGTTGATCCTCTAGCGGGTAAATATAAAGTTTTAATTGATGATGATATAATAGAAGTTGATAAGAATGATAGTAAGAAATAATCTTTTAAATTATAAGGATGCTTATATTTATCAAGATACAGAATATTTTAAAATGTCTCTCGATTCGCTTCTTCTTGCTAAATTTGTAACAATTAATTTAAAGGATAAAAGAATTTTAGATATTGCTACGGGAAATGCACCTATTCCAATGCTTCTTACATATAGAACTAAAGCTAAAATATATGGTGTTGAGCTGCAAAAAGAAGTTTTTTACTTGGGAAAAATTTCGATAAAAGAAAATAATATGATTAATCAAATTGAACTTATTAATGACGATGCGAAGAATTTAACTAAAAAATTTGAATCTGATTATTTTGATGTTATTACTTGTAATCCTCCATATTTTAAAACGAAAAATGATTTATATAAAAATAGAAATACGGTTAAGGCTATTGCAAGGCATGAAGAATTTTTGAATTTAGATGATGTTTTATCTATCAGTAAGCATTTGCTTAAAAATAATGGCAGGATTGCATTGGTACATAGGACGGAGAGACTTATGGATATTTTAATGGCGATGAAAAAATATGGTTTTGAACCAAAGAAAATTCGTTTTGTTTATCCAAAAAGAAATAAAAATAGTGATTTGGTTCTTATCGAGGCTACATTAAATGGAAAAGTGGGACTTAAAATGCTTCCACCTCTCACTATATATGATGAAAATGATGAATATTCTTCTGAAGTAAAAGATATGTTTGGAGAGTGATTTTGATGATTCAAAATAGTTATAATGGTACTGCTACGTTATATTTAATATCTACTCCTATTGGTAATTTGGAAGATATTACTTATAGATCAATTAAGGTATTGAAACAAGTTGAAGTTATTTTTTCAGAAGATACGAGGGTGACTTTAAATTTACTTAATAGTTTAGATATTAAAAAGAAGCTTGTATCTTTGCATGAACATAATGAAGATATAGTGAAGGAAAAAGTTTTAGATTATTTAAAGAAAGGTATGAATGTAGCACTAGTTACTGATAGGGGGACACCAATAATTAGTGATCCGGGATATAAAACGGTGAAATATATTACAGAAAATAATTTTAATGTTGTAGCTTTACCTGGACCAACTGCTTTTGTTCCTGCCCTTATTACTTCTGGTATGAGTCCAGAGCCATTTCTTTTTTATGGT
>CANQDY010000095.1 GCA_947593895.1 uncultured Bacilli bacterium | reverse complement strand
AATTGATCGATATGATCTTTTAATTTCTTATCCATCAACTTCTTCTCCAATTAATGAATAGGTATGTGCTTCTAAAATTCTTACATTAACAATCTTTCCAATATGATCTTGGTTTCCTTTAAAATTAACTAATTTAAAGGTGTCAGTGTACCCACTTAACATTGAATCATTTTTTTTCGAACAACCATCAACTAAAACCGGAACAATTCGATTAATATAAGTCTCTGCTTTTGCTTTAATATCAACGGCTAAAGTATCAACTAAACGATTAAATCTTTGATGTTTAACTTCCAATGAAATACTATCTTTCATTTTTGCTCCTGGAGTACCAACTCGTGGTGAGTAAATAAATGTAAATGCTGAATCAAATTTAACATATCTAACGACTTCTAAAGTCTTTTCAAAGTCTTCATCAGTTTCATTAGGAAAACCAACAATAATATCCGTTGTAATTGCCACATCTGGAACTAGTTCTCTTAATCGATCAACTAATGCCATATAATCTTCTGCAGTATATCTTCTACCCATTCTTCTTAAAACATCATTGCTACCTGATTGTAAAGGTAGATGTAGTGCGGGCATAATATTTTTATATTGTCCAATAACCTTAAACATTCCTTCAGTAAAATCCCATGGATGAGATGTAGTAAAGCGAAGTCGAGGAATATTCAACTTGGCTACTTCTTCCAGTAAAGTTGCAAAATCATATCCTAAATTTAAATCTTTTGCATATGCATTGACATTTTGTCCAATTAAAGTAATTTCTTGGTAACCTTGATCCACTAAATCCTTACATTCTTTTAAAATATCTTCAATCTTGCGACTTCTTTGTTTACCTCTAGTATAAGGAACTATACAATAAGTACAAAATTTATCACAACCATACATAATATTAACAAAAGCTTTAAAGTGGTCATCACGATGACATGGGATATTCTCTATAACTTCGCCTTCTTTAGAATATACTTCAATAATCCTGGTGTTATTGGTAATTGCATCAAAAATTAATTGAGGTAAATGATTAATATTGTGAGTACCAAAAATAATATCCACTTGGGGATATTTCTTTTTGATAACATCAACAATATGTGGTTGTTGGGTCATACAACCACATATGGCGATAAGACTATCTGGTTTATTTGCTTTAAGTTGTTTTAATAAACCGATTTCACCAAATACTTTATCTTCTGCATTTTCTCTGATTGCACAAGTATTTAATATAACAAAATCGGCATTCAAAGGATCATCAACTTTTTGATAACCAATTTTAAGAAGAATGCCCTCAATATTTTGTGAATCTAAAACATTTGCTTGGCATCCATATGTTCTGATAAAAAATTTTTTATCATGAACTATCATTGATAACTTAGACGGAATAATTATTTCATCTAGTACAAACTTAGTATTTTCTCTTCTTCTTTGACTTGCCTTTTTTAAATCAGGCATGGCTGCGATAACTACTTTTTTTCCCATTTATAAAACCTCTATTTTTTTTCTATTCTTAGTTTTATAGCCGTTTTTTCTTTTCCATCAATAGTAATTTCTTTAAATGATGGCATTACATAGATTTCAATTCCACTTGGTGTAAGAAATCCTCTGGCAATAGCAATTGCTTTAATTGCCTGATTTAACGATCCTGCACCAACGGTGGATATTTCTAAAAACGACTGATTCCGCATAATATTGCTGATTGCTCCGGCAACATTTGAAACATTACTTGACGATGCAACTTTAATTTGTTGTAACATATTTTTTTCTCCTTTAATCAAAAAATATGATTAAAGAATTTGATTTATAACTCTTCTTCACCGACAACCTCATAAATTGGTTCAATAGATAAACATTCAAAACTTGAATCATCAAATTCAAGTAATACAGCTGAAAATAGACAATCTCCATGTTCAACTTGCTCAAATATAACTGGTAAACCAGTCCAAGACTTGGTAATGACTTCTTCCTTTTTTGTACCAAGTATCGAATCATAAGATCCACACATACCAACATCAGAAATATAAGCAGTCCCTTTATCTAAAATCCGATAATCACGTGTCTGAACATGAGTGTGAGTGCCAAGTACCGCTGAAATTTGACCATCAAAAGCATATGCCAATGCATATTTTTCTCCTGTCGCTTCTCCATGAAAATCTACTATATGGATATCAGCTTTTTCCTCATAATTAAGAATATCTTGAATGTTATCAAATGGATTTTCAATTACTCCATTCATAAATGCTTTACCAAGTAAATTAGTTACTCTAATTTTTACACCATTACAATCAAAGATATTCGTTCCAGTTCCAGGAATTGATTCATGTAAATTACTAGGTCTTAACAAACAATCGTATTGGTCGATAAAATTAAATATCTCTTTTTTTGCCGCATAATGATTTCCTAATGTAACAACATCAATACCACACTCTAATAGTTCTTTTAAGTGATCCTCGTTTATTCCTTTACCATGAGTAACATTTTCACCATTAGCGATAATAAAATCAATCGGCCGATTACTAGTAATTTTTTCAATCATATATCCCGTTACATTTCTACCAAGTTTCCCAACTATATCACCGATAAATAAGATATTCATAAATTAATTCATCTCCTAAATACGATTAAAGAGAGACAATCGTCTCTCTATTATTTAGCAATTTCTGTTGCTCTTAATTCTCTAACTACCGAAACCTTAATTTGTCCTGGGTAAGTCATTTCATTTTCAATACGATCTTTAATGTCCCTTGCTAATTTATAAGCATCATTATCACTGATTTTTTCTGGTACCACCATAACCCTAACTTCACGTCCTGATTGCATTGCAAATGATGAAGAAACACCATCATAACTTTTACAAATATTTTCTAATCCTTCTATTCTCTTAATGTAATTTTCTAAAGTTTCACTTCTAGCACCCGGTCTAGCCGCAGATAGAGTATCTGCTGCAGAAACTAAATGAGAAATAATATATTTAGCCTCAACATCACCATGGTGAGATTCAATTGCATTAATTACAATATCATCTTCTCCATATTTCTTTGCAAGTCTAGAACCTATTTCAACGTGGCTACCTTCCATTTCAAAATCAGTGGCTTTACCAATATCATGAAGAAGTCCTGCACGTTTTGCAACATTTACATCAAGGCCTAACTCACTAGCCATAATTCCCGCTAAATAAGCAACTTGAATTGAATGATCTAATACATTTTGTCCATAAGATGTACGATATTTTAATCTTCCAACAAAATCTAATAAATCTTTATTAATTCTTGGTAAGCCTAGTTTGAATGCAGCATTAATTCCAGCTTCATGAACTGATTTTTGAACATCATTCTTAGCTTTTTCAACTATTTCTTCAATTCTACCTGGCTGAATTCTTCCATCTTTAATTAAGTACTCTAAGGCAAGTCTTGCTGTTTCTCTACGAATTGGATCGAAACAACTTACAGTTATTACTTCTGGTGTATCATCAATAATAATATCTACACCAAGCATTTGTTCTAAGGTTCTAATATTTCTTCCTTCACGTCCGATGATTCTACCCTTCATTTCATCACTTGGTAGACTTACTGCGGAAACAGTCTTTTCTGATATTACTTCTTGTGAATACTTATCAATAGCTAATCCAAGAATATTTCTTGCCATATCTTCAGATGTTTCTTTTGCTTCGTCTTCTTTTTGTTTCATGAAAGCGGTAATTTCTTGAGACATTTGATCTTCCACTCTTTTTAATATCTCTTTTCTAGCATCTTCAATAGATAACTGAGCAACTCTTGATAACTCAGTATCTATTTCTTGATTTCGTTTATTGATTTCTTCGAACTTTGCATCAATTTCTTCTTGTTGTTTTCTTACTGTCTCTTCATGTTTTGCTTGTTTTTCAATAAATGCTTCTTGTTTTTCTTCTAAAGCATTTTCTTTTGCTAATAAAGCATTATCTCTTCGATCAATATTTTGCTCTCTTTGATTTAATCGATTTTCTTGATTAGCAATTTCAATTTTTCTTTCTTTTAATTCCTTTTCGGCATTAACTTTTGCTTCGTAAATTTCTTTCTTTGCTTCTTCTTTAAGTTGTCTAACTATATTTTGTCCTTTTTCTTCTGCAGAATCTACAATCTTTTTTGATTTTGCATTTGCACTATCAATGATTTCATTTGATTCTTTATGTGCATCATCTACAATTTTATGTGCTTTATCAACAGCGCCTTCATTATTTTTCTTTGTTAAGTAATGACATACAAAATAGCCCGCTAAAACACCCAGAACTAATACTGCAACGCAAAGAATAATCCACCCATATATTGGCATTATATTCCCTCCTAATTTGTATATTTCCAGTCATTGTTTAAAAATTCGCGACTGATAATGCGAATTAACTTGTTATAGCTTATTAAAAATATCAGAAGTTTATCAGTTGACAAACAAGAATATCGACTAATAAACTTTATAAAGCTTTACGTAGATTTTTCTACAATATAATTATAACAAAGAGTAAAAGGAATAAAAACCTTTTTTTGCATTTTATTTCCAGCATAAAGTAAAACTAAAATATTACAAATTATGAAAAAAATAAACTTTAAATGTAATTAAATTGAAGTTTATTCGTTTAAATAAAAAATTATCAATTTCACAAAGTTTTAAAAATCAATATTAATATTTAATTCTATTGGACAATGATCACTACCATAAATCTCATTATGAATTAGCGATAACGAAATCCGTTTTTAGAATTTAACGTCTCAAAATCTGGAATTAAAAAATATTTTTGAGAAACTACTTATATAAATATAATTAATGGCAATTTTATCTATAAACTTAAGAAATAATTATTACCATTTCTTCTTTTTTCCTTATTTTTTTATTTCGTTGTTAAATACGATTTCCTATATAAATGTAAAAAGTGGAAAACTCATCATTCTTCGCTCTAACATTCAGTAACTCTTGTTCATCAATACTCCGTCAGCAAGAAACCGAGATAAAGCGGAATAGTTAGGATATTATCGACTTTCCCGACATTGTATTGTCCGAGTTTGATAGCGCCGGAGACGTGATACTTTTCGGGGTGTGCCAATATCGTTTTCGTGCTCTTGGTGTTGCCTGTTGTGGCTTTGATTTCCACGAGATAGCACC
>CANQDY010000094.1 GCA_947593895.1 uncultured Bacilli bacterium | reverse complement strand
AACCTTTTTCAATTATGCCGATTTTACTTTGCAAAGCGGAATATGTTACTAAATTAACTGCAATATGTACTTGCTGTGGTGCAAGTGCGACTAGAACGCAAAGAATTGTTAATGGTAAGCCAGCATTTTATGAAGATCCGACAATTATAATTGGTGCTAGTGAAGCATATGAAGCAAGATGTCGTCATTGCCATCAAATTCCTCATAAAAATAATTAAATACGATATTAATTATAAAGGTAATTTCCAGAGTTTATTCTGGAATTTTTTTTGAAATAAATTAAGAAAAATATTCAGACTTATATAATGTGTTTTATTTGTAGTTTTGCAATGATTTGTAAGAAATGACCTTTTCAAGTATTTAGTTGTATCAGTTTATAACATATCTTTATAAAGTTATGTTTGAATTAGTTTTTTTAACATTTATTTCTTTCACTTGACTGCTATATTTCCAATAAGAAAGGCATATCAAATGTCTAATTGTCTATAGATGTATTTTGTTAAGTTAACTTTATCACTTAACAATATGAAAAATAAATAAATCAATTATTAAAATTAGATTTGTTTAGTGCTATAATATTTCGGAAAAAGGTATAAATATGAATATTGTTATTGTAGGACTTGGAAAATTTGGATTTCTATTGACTGAACATTTATCGAAAGAAAATCATGATATTGTTGTTATTGATACTAATGCCAAAGTAATCGAAGAGGTTGTTAACCAATTTGATGTCAAAGGTTATGTTGGTAATGGAGCTAGCTATGTTACTCAAAAAGGAGCATCAATTTCCAAAGCGGATTTATTAATTGCAACAACTTCAACAGATGAGGTAAATATTTTAACTTGTTTAGTAGCAAAAAAAATCGGGATTAAACAAACAATTGCTAGAATTCGTAATCCAGAATATTCTTTACAGGCCCAAATGATGCAAAATGAATTAGGCATTAGTATGACGGTTAATCCAGATTACAATACTGCGATGGAAATTTTTAGAACTATTCGTTATCCAAGTGCAATTAAGGTTGACTCTTTCGCCAATGGGAAGATTGATTTAGTTGAAATTAAGTTAGAAGACAACTCTCCTTTAATTGGAAAGTCATTATTACATATTAAAGATAAATACCAAATTAAAATATTAGTTTGTGCGGTAAAACGTGATGAAGAAATTATTATTCCTCATGGTGATTTTGTTTTAAATAAAGGTGATTATGTTTATATAACTGCTGAGACTCATGAAATGAGTAAGACATTTAAAAAACTTAAGTTTTCTACAGAAAAGGTAAAGTCTGTTATGCTAATTGGAGGAAGTAGATTAAGTTATTATTTATCTGAAATGTTGGTTGATAATGGAGTATCAGTTAAGATTATTGAAAATAATCGAAAGGTTTGTGACTCATTAAGTGACTTATTACCTAATGTTTTAATCTTAAATGGTGATGGCACTAATCAAAAACTCTTATTGCAAGAAGGTCTTGAGGATGTTGATGCGTTAGTAACATTGACTGGATTAGATGAAACTAATATTATTGTTTCTACATATGCAAAGAATTTAAAATGTAAAAAAGTTATTACTAAAGTTAGTAATGGAAACTATGATTTAATTTTTAAAAATGTTGGATTAGATAGTATTATTTCTCCAAGAGAATTATTTTCATCAAATATCATTCGTTATGTAAGAGGAATGCAAAGTTCTCGTGGTAGTGAGTTTAAAACTTTATATCGCTTAGTTAATAACAAGATTGAGGCTTCTGAGTTTGTCATTTCTAAAGCAAGCAAGAAATTAACTTCAATCCCATTAAAGGATTTACATATGAAGAAGAATATTCTTTTAGCTTGTATTATTAGAGAGAATAAAGTAATCATTCCAAGTGGTAAAGATACATTAGAACCACTTGATAGTGTAATTATCATCAGTGCGAATGATGTAATAAATGATGTAAAAGATATTTTGGAGTAATCTATGAATTATAAGATTATTATTAGGATACTAGGTAGAATACTTTTTTTAGAAGGTTTGCTTTTAATAATTCCTTTAATTGTTAGTTTAGTTTATAAAGAGAATATATATTTGTCTTTTTTGATTCCAATTATTTTTCTATTGATATTGGGCTTTTCTTTATCTATGGTTAAAACAGATAATAGAAATTTCTATGCAAAAGAAGGATTTGTAATTGTTGGTTTATCTTGGATATTAATGAGTATTTTTGGCGCTTTTCCATTCTTTATAAGTCAAGAAATTCCTTCTTATGTTGATGCTTTATTTGAAACTGTATCCGGGTTTACAACCACTGGAGCAACAATACTAAGCAATGTTGAAAGTCTATCAAAGGGAATGAATTTTTGGAGATGTTTCACTCATTGGATTGGTGGTATGGGGGTTCTTGTTTTTATTTTAGCGATTTTACCAAGTTCAGAAGGTCAAAATATCCACTTATTAAAAGCGGAATCCACAGGTCCTCAAGTTGGTAAATTGGTTTCTAAAGTTAGATTTACAGCAAGGATTCTATATTTAATTTACTTTGCATTAACCTTAGTGGAAATAATTTTATTACTTTTGGGTGGTAGAAGTCTTTATGATTCAATTTGTACTTCTTTTGCTACTGCCGGTACTGGTGGATTTGGACTCTATAATGATAGTATTGCTTCTTTTAATCTTTATTGTCAAATTGTAATTGGAATATTTATGTTAATTTTTGGCGTTAATTTTAATATATATTATTTATTATTAATTGGAAAAGTTAAACAAGCTTTAAAGAGTGAAGAACTAAGATGGTATTTAGGAATTGTAACATTTAGTATTGTTTCAATTGCAATTAATTTAGTTTTAACTCTTGATTATTCAATTGAAAATGCTGTTAATCAATCGTTTTTCCAAGTTTCATCAATTATTACTACAACAGGCTTTTCTAACTGTGATTTTAATTTATGGCCAAGTTTTTCTAAGTTTATTTTGTTTATCTTAATGTTTATCGGCGCTTGCGCAGGATCAACTGGTGGGGGAATTAAAATTTCAAGAATTGTTATCTTATTTAAAAGTTTAAAACGAGAAGTTAATCGTTTAATTCATCCAAATATTGTTTCTCACATTAAATTTGAAGGTGAAACAGTTGATGAAAACGTGATCAAAGGTGTTAATAGTTACTTTGCCCTATTAGTGTTTTTGTTTATTTCAACCTTTGTTTTAATTTCTTTTGATGGCAAGGATTTAGCAACAAATTTTACTGCAGCAGCAGCGTGCATTAATAATATTGGACCAGGATTAACTACAATTGTTGGCCCAATGGGAAATTTTTCATCTTTTTCAGTTTTTTCTAAAATTATTTTATCATTATCAATGTTAATTGGTCGTTTAGAGATTTATCCTATAATAATGCTTTTTATTCCAAAAGTTTGGAGTAAACGTTAATTAGATAATAGTTATATTATCCTTGACTCTTTCATCGATTAATTTTAATTGACTAAAGATTGGAATTACTGCTTTAAATACTAAAAATAGAATTAATGATTGAGGAATTAAATAGACGATATTCTTTGGTAAAGAATAAGTCAAGGCGTAAGTTTTGAAAGTGATCCAAAACATTTCGCTTTTTAATGAATTTGACATTACAAATAATCGACATTGTAAATAAGAACCAAGCACTACATTCAAAAGCATATTGACAATTAATCTAGACAAAAGAACTTTACCAAAGGTAATTCTTGTTTTATAAAAACATAATGAATAGGTGAAAACTGCCAGAGCTGCCTGAAGAGTGTATCCAAGATAGAATACACTTTGCTGAGGAGTAATAAAATATCCAATTATATCTGATAAACAACCTATAATTAAAGAAACGTAAGGGCCATAAAGTAAGCCAATTATTGCTAAAAAGATATAGGCAAGTCCAATTCCTAAATTTCCAAATCCACTTGGCAGAGAAAAGAGTTTAGAAACTAAAAGAAGGGCAAATAGCATTGCAAGCATTACTAATTTGCGAGTGTTTTTAAATACTTCAAATGGATATTTCCAGTATTCTAAATGAAATGGAGTATGAAATAGTAATACATTATCTTCAATATCAACTCTTTTGTTATTTTTTACAAAACATAAGCAGATTATTGAAATAAATAATCCACCGCATAATCCGTAAATGCCACCTAAATAGGGTGAGTAATTTCCTATTAATTTGACAATATTCTCGTCATCGATAAAAAAAATCTTTTCTTCTTCATCAATGAAATTAGTTAAAGCTAGCTTAACAAATGTTTTTGCTCTTGTTCCAACTTGATTTTTAGAAATATAGAAAAAATTATCATAGTATTTACTTTTAGTATTAATGGTGTAAATGTTATTTTCGTAATTAATTGATATATCCCTTTTATTTACCAATGATTTTACATTAACAGATTTATATTTTACTTCATCAGTTTGTTTGATTGAAGTTAAGTATTCGATATTAATTATTTGGCTAAGATCCTTATTTCCATTATAAGTAAATTGACATTGATAATAGCTATTTTCGCGATTTACAATTGAAGTGATAAAAAAACCTAATATAAACGAAAGAATTAAACTTAAAGAGATGATACTAACAAGTTTAATAATATAAGATTTAGACACATTTGTTAGCTTTTTCATAAAAAAGACCTCCATATATGAGGTCCGCGAAAATAAATATTTACAGCGGACGCGTCAGAAAACCGCCCAATGGTTCGTCCTAATTCTTCTTCCCGGAAAAAGGCACTTAACGCTTTCTAACTACTCTGTTGAAATTAATTATATCCTAGTCTAATATAAAATCCTAATAGTTATACCTACTTTTTAAAAAAAGTAATAATCTAGAATACATTTTATCAATAAAATAAAATCTGTTTTTGTTTCAATAAAGTTTCAAAATATAGGAGATAAAAAACTTATGTCAGAATTTATTATAATAAAATTTATTTTAGTTCCTTAATTTTGAAAGGTGTAATTGACTATGATCAATTATAAAAGATTTGAGAAATAATAAAAAATTGAGAACCAGTTTTTTAATCGATAGATTATTATTCATTTGAGATTATTAACATCTATAAAAAATAAGAATAACCACTTAACAAAATCAAAATAATAATATTAAAAATGTTAAGTGACAAAGTTATTGCAACGAAATAAATAATTTTGATGAAAACATAGAAAAATAATTAATCTGTTG
>CANQDY010000093.1 GCA_947593895.1 uncultured Bacilli bacterium | reverse complement strand
GCTTGCTAACATTAAATCAAGAGCTTCTTTTTGAGCGGCATATGAAAGTGGTACATGGACTGCCATTTGGTCACCGTCAAAGTCAGCATTGAATCCGGCACAAACTAATGGGTGAAGACGAATTGCTCTACCATTAACTAGTACAGGTCTGAAAGCTTGAATACCTAAACGGTGAAGTGTTGGAGCACGGTTTAATAAAACCGGATGTTCTTTAACAACTTTTTCAACAATATCAAGTACTTTTTCATCATAGTGATCGATCATTTTATTAGCTTGTTTATGACTATTAGCAATACCATCCTTAATCATAATCGCAGCAATAAATGGACGGAATAATTGAACCGCCATTTCTCTAGGGATACCACATTGATACATCTTAAGTGAAGGACCGACAGCAATAACCGAACGACCTGAATAATCAACACGTTTACCAAGTAAGTTTTGTCTGAAACGACCTTGTTTACCTTTTAGTGATGATGATAATGATTTTAATGGTCTTCCACCTGGACCAGTAACTGGTTTGGTTCTACGACCATTATCAATTAAGGCATCAACAGCTTCCTGAAGCATACGTTTTTCATTCATTAAAATAACATCAGGAGCATTCATGTCAATTTCTTTTTTTAAACGAGTATTACGAGTGATAACACGACGATATAAATCATTTAAATCAGAAGTTGCAAATCTTCCACCATCAAGTTGTAACATTGGCCTTAAATCTGGTGGAATAACCGGAAGAGCATCAATAATCATCCATTCCGGACGGTTATTTGAATTCTTAAATGCTTCAATGCATTCAAGTCTTTTATATAATTTTAATCTTCTTTGACCAGAAGCTTCTTTGATTTCTTTTTCAATTTCTTGAAAATCTTTATCTAAATCAACTTCAGAAAGTAATCTCTTAATTGCTTCTGCACCTGATCCAAACTCAGCTCCAGTATACTTAGCAATAAAATTGCTTGTTGAAGTAAAGTTGAATGTTTCCTGAGGATTTTCAAGTCTTTGAATTAATTCATCAGCTTTTTGATAATCATATGATTCAGGATCAAGAGTTGTCTTAATTTCTTTAATTGCCATAACAAATTCAATACGGCAAGTTTTTTCATCAAGAACTTCACGATATTTTAAAATTGTTGAAATTCCTGGATTTAAACAAATATGTGAAACAAAGTAAATAACTTCCTCTAATTGCTTTGGCAAAATATCTAAAATTAATCCCATTCTTGATGGAATGCCTTTAAGATACCAGATATGGGCACATGGTGAACATAGTTCAATGTGACCCATTCTTTCTCTACGAACTGCTTTAGTAGTTACTTCAACACCACATTTTTCACAAATAATATCTTTAAAACGAATTTTCTTATATTTGCCACAATGACATTCATAATCTTTACTAGGACCAAAGATTCTTTCACAATATAAGCCATCCATTTCAGGTTTTTGGCTTCTATAATTAATTGTTTCTGGTTTTTTAACTTCACCATAAGACCATTCACGGATTTTTTCTGGTGAAGCAAGGCCAACTTGAACAGCAGCGATTCTATTTACATCAAACATAATCTTTTAAGCCCCCTTATTCTTCATAATTCTCGTTAAGATCAACTTGTGTCTGAGCAGTAATGTCTCTAACTTCATTAGAAATCTTACGAGTTTCTTTTTCGTTTTCTTTGGAAATATTTGAACTATCGATTTCGTTCATTTCACTATCAAGAAGTTTTACATCGATAGCTAAAGCTTGTAATTCTTTTTGAAGAACTCTGAATGCCTCAGGCATACCTGATTTAGGAATCGGTTGTTGTTTGATAATAGCTTCGTAAGTCTTTGCTCTACCAACCATATCATCAGATTTAATTGTAATAATCTCTTGTAAAATATGGGCGGCGCCATAAGCCTCAAGCGCCCAAACTTCCATTTCACCAAATCTTTGTCCACCATTTTGAGCTTTACCTCCAAGAGGTTGCTGTGTAACAAGAGAATATGGTCCAGTTGAACGAGCATGTAATTTATCATCAACCATATGAACAAGTTTAATCATATACATGACGCCAACGGAAATTCTTTCATCAAATCTTTCACCAGTTCTTCCATCATAAAGAATTGTTTTTCCATCTTTTGCCATTCCGGCTTGATCCATTAATGCAAATATCTCATCATTACTAATTCCATCAAAAACCGGTGTTGCAATCTTTATACCTAACTTTTTACAAGCCATACCTAAGTGCAATTCAAGAATTTGACCGATGTTCATACGAGATGGGACACCTAATGGATTTAACATAATGTCAACTGGAGTACCATCTGGCAAATACGGCATATCTTCTTCAGGTAAAATTCTAGAGATAACACCTTTATTGCCATGTCTTCCTGACATCTTATCACCTTCAGATATTTTTCTCTTTTGGGCAATATATACTTTAACAACTTCATTTACACCAGCAGAAAGTTCCGCACCGTCTTCACGTTTAAATCTCTTAACATCGATAACAATGCCAGCACCACCATGAGGAACACGAAGTGAAGTATCCTTTCCATCTTTAGATTTATCAGCAAAGATTGCCATAAATAATTTTTCTTCTGGAGTTGGTTCAGTTAATCCTTTTGGAGTTGTTTTACCAACTAAAATATCATCTTCCTTAACTTCTGCACCAGGAATAATAATACCATCTTCATCCAAGTTAGCTTTTGCTTCCTCTGATACATTTGGAATATCTCTAGTAATTTCTTCATTACCAAGTTTCGTCGTTCTACATTCAATTGAATGTTCTTCAATATGAATTGAAGTATAGACATCATCTTTGACTAATCTCTCTGACATAATAACTGCGTCTTCGTAGTTATATCCATTCCATGTCATAAATGCGACTGTAACATTTTGTCCTAAAGCCAAATCACCATTATCCATAGCCGGTCCATCGGCAAGAATTTGACCTTGAACAACTGCATCACCTATTTTGACAATTGGAACTTGATTGATACAAGTACCCGCATTTGAACGAGCAAATTTTTGTAGATAATAATTGATATTGGTCTTTGTTTCTTTATCTTCAACCACAATATGCTTAGAATCGACATATTTTACAATACCATCAATCTTGCTAACTACTGCCGAACCAGAGTCTTTTGCAATATTATGCTCTAATCCAGTTCCAACAAATGGTGAATGCGGTTTTAATAATGGTAAGGCTTGACGTTGCATATTCGCTCCCATCAAAGCACGGTGAGTATCATCATTCTCTAAGAAAGGAATACATGCTGATGCAATTGAAACAATTTGTTTTGGAGAAACATCAACATAATCAATTTCTTCTTTTGGCGCTAAAACGTTTTCACCATTATGACGAGAAATAATATGAGAATCCAAGATTTCATTATCTTGTCCTAAATGTAAATCACTAGAAGCGATGTAGTGATTAATTTCACCATCAGCCGAAAGATATTCAGTTTCTTCAGTGACATAAGGAATAATTTTTCCATCAACAACTTTTTTGTAAACTTTACGATATGGAGTTTCAATGAATCCATATGGGTTGACTTTAGCATAAGATGCTAAATTATTAATTAGACCAATGTTTTGACCTTCAGGTGTTTCAATTGGACAGATACGTCCATAGTGAGAGAAATGAACATCACGAACCTCACTAGAAGCACGATCTCTAGTTAATCCACCCGGGCCTAAAGCAGAAAGTCTTCTCTTATTAGCAAGTTCCGCTAAAGGATTAGTTTGATCCATAAATTGCGATAATTGACTTGATGCAAAAAACTCTTTAATCGCAGCAACTAAAGGACGAATGTTAGTCAGATTTTGAGCAGTAACTGCACCTTCAGTAGCCAAAGACATTTTTTCTTTAACTGTTCTTTCCATTCTTGATAAACCAATTCTAAATTGATTTTGAATTAATTCACCAACACAACGAATACGACGATTACCAAGGTGATCTATATCATCAGTATTACCAATTCCTTCAATAATGTTCATAAAATATGAAAAGCAAGCAATCATATCTGAAATAGTCACATATGCTACATCGATATTTAAATCGTTACCAATAATGTTGACGACCCTTTTCATTTTTTCATCAGCATAAACTTTAACTATATTAACTACATCATGATTATCTAATGCTTCATTAATTGAAAGATGGTAAACGTGAGCGCCACTTTCAAAGAATTTAATCTCTTTTAGGTGATCAATTCTGTCTTTAGTCATTTGTTCACCAACATTGTAAACTACTTCGCCATCAACAGAAATAAGTGGTTCAGCTAAATAGCAATTCAATAAACGATTATAAACGCCTAATTTCTTGCCATATTTAAAACGACCAGCTCTTCCTAAATCATAATGTTTATGATCAAAAAATTTAGAACGGAAGAAACTTGTTGCGCTATCATTTGGTGCAGGTTCCCCTGGTCTTAATTTCGCATAAATTTCAAGTAAAGCACTTGATGTTGATAATAATTCATTGTCAGATTTTGATTCGCGTTCTTTTTTGATTGTATTGATAAATTGTGGAGCATCACCAAATAAATCAACCATTGTGTCGTAATTTAAAATACCTAAAGCTCTTAAAAGAATAGTAACTGGCATTTTTCTATTACGATCAATTCTAACCGAAATTAAATCTTTTGCATCTGATTCAAATTGTAACCAAGTTCCTCTAGTTGGAATTAAATCACCACCATAAATATAACGTCCGGTTTTATCCATAATTTTTGACATATATGCACCTGGTGAACGAACAAGTTGTGAAACAATTGCTCTTTCAGCACCATTAATAACAAATGTACCTGAATCAGTCATTAATGGGAAATCACCCATAAATACTTCTGATTCTTTAATTTCTCCAGTTCCTTTATTAATTAATCTTAAAGTAACCTTTAAAGGTGCACTATAAGTTAGATCTCGTGTTTTGCATTCTAGGAAATCGTACTTTGGAGTATCTAAACGACATCCAACATATTCGATAATCAATTTATCATTACGATCAGCAATTGGATAAACATCTCTAAATACTTCATCAATTCCTTCATCTAAAAGCCATTTGAATGATTTAGTTTGAATTTCAACTAAATATGGCAATGGTAAGGTACCACTGATTTTTGAAAAATCAATTCGCCCATTATGAAGGATTTTGTAATTCTTTTCTAAATTTTTGCTCTTGCAAATTCTCCCTTCTTGCATTGTGTTACTAAG
>CANQDY010000092.1 GCA_947593895.1 uncultured Bacilli bacterium | reverse complement strand
ATCTATTTTTTTATTTCAATTCATTCATTTTTTCACTTATTTTTTCGTTTCATTTTGCAACACTTTCATATCGCAACGTTGTGTTGCTTTTTCAATTTAGATTAACATTTTATACTCACAAATTCTAGGTATTTAAAAAAAACTTAATTAAAATTTAAATCTATTCATCATTTTTTATTTCTCATCTAATTCTTTTCTGCAGATTATCTCTTCTCTACCTAATGCATTTAGCATAATTTCTGAACTTGATATATTTGTTGCAAGAGGAATATTTGTAACATCGCATAAACGAAGTAGTGCAGATACATCAGGTTCATGCGGTTGAGCAGTTAAAGGATCTCTTAAGAAAATAACTAAATCAAGCTCACTATTTGCAATCATTGATCCAATTTGTTGATCACCACCTAAAGGACCAGATTTCATTCGATTAATTTTTAATCCGGTTTCCCCCATAACTAAAGTACCCGTAGTTCCTGTTGCGTATAATTCGTGTCTAGATAAAACATTACAATATTTTTTTGCAAGTTTAATCATATCGTTTTTCTTTTTATCATGAGCAATTAAAGCGATTTTCATAATAATTATTTACCTTCTTAAAATTCACTAGTATCAATAGACTTTAAATATTTACTTAATGGTTTAGTAATTTTTTTAATTGTTCCATCATTAAAAGGATTATTTAGTTTAGCCTGTTTAAGTAATTCAATAAAAGGATATCTACCACCAAATTTGCATAATTTAACATATTTTTTCCAGGTTTTATTATGATTTTTTTGATCCTCAATAAAGAATTGGAAAGCGACAACTTGAGCTAAAGTATAATCGATATAATAAAATGGTGAGCTAAAAACATGGCTTTGTTTCATCCACCAACCACCTTGTTCAAAAATAGGCGCTTCATCATAATTACGATGTGGCAAATATTTCTTTTCGATTTCTCTAAATTTTTCACATCTTTCCAGGTGAGTTGCTTCTGGATTTTCATATACCCAGTGTTGAAATTCATCGATAGTTACTCCATATGGGATAAATTTAATCGCATCTTCTAAATGGCAATAACGATATTTTTCTTCATTCTTTCCAAAGAATAAACTCATCCATGGATAAGTAATAAATTCCATACTCATCGAATGAATTTCACATGCTTCTAAGGTTGGACTACGATAACTTGGACATTTTATATTTCTAGACATATAGCTTTGAAAAGCATGACCAAATTCATGAGTTAATACATCAACATCTCCTGAAGTGCCATTAAAATTAGAAAATATAAATGGTGCTTTATATTTTGCTAAATATGTCATGTATCCACCACCAACTTTTCCTGATTTTGCTTCTAAATCAAGTAGTTCATAATCTCTCATAAATTTAAAAAATACATCGGTTTCATGCGATAATTCGTGATACATCTTTTGTGCTTGATTTACCATGAATTCTTTATCACCAACAGGTTTTGGATTTCCCGAAACAAATGAAATATTAAAATCATAGTATTGAGGATTTTTTACACCAATCCTATTAGCGTTTTCTTTAAATAATTTATTAGTAAACGGAACTAAATCACGATAAATTTGATTACGATATTCTTCAACCATTTTTGAATCATAATCCATTCTGCCTAAATTCTTATATCCTAATTCAACAAAGTTTTTATAACCTAATTTTTGTGCCATTTTGGTTCTTGTTTTAACCATTTTATCATAAATATCACCAATTTTATCATTGTTTACACTAAAGAAATTAGAAAATAGTTTGCTTGCTTCTTTTCTTTCTTGACGATCTGCACTTTGAGTGTATTTTGATAATTGTGATAAATTACAAATTTCACCATGAAAATCAATTTGAGCGCTGGAAATTAATTTAGTATATTCACTAGACAATCGATTAATTTCTTGTAATTCCGGAATAATTTTTTCATCAAAACATTCTAGTGATTGCTTTGTCATTTCAAAAAGATAACTGCCCCATTTTTTCTTTAAATCATCAATAAACTTTGCTTTAACTAATTCTTTTTCAAAGGAATTAAATAAAGCGGAAATATGAGGTGAAACCTCATCAATTATTTCTTGGTTCTTTTGATTAACTTTACTCCTTGTATCTAAAGTATAACGAATTTCACCAATAGTCATATTAGTTTGTAAATTATCACTATACTTAAATATTTTGGTTAAAGCTTTATCTTGTTCTTCAAAAGTCTTACTATTTTTGAATTCATCGACCAAACCAGAAAATTCACTTTTAATTTTTTCTAAATCGATCTTTTTAAATTTTAATTGAGAAAACCTTTTCATATTTGCTCCTTATTTTTCATTAATTGTTTTTTTTGTCTTAATATTAAATATTTTTGATACTAGTCTAAATGGAATGAATCTAATCCAATAGTTATAGTCGCCTACTTTATTATTATATACCAAGATTACGTGTTTATATTGTTTTTCAACATCTTCAATTGAATTTTTCAATGTCTGATATCGAGGATTGTCCTCAAATTTATTATCTTTACTTAAAGTGGTTAACTCATTAATTATTTCATTGATTCTAGTTCCTATAGACTTCCTTTCAAAGGTATTAAAATAACTGAAATTCGATTTTCCCATTAAATTAAATTCATTTATTATTTCCTCTGGTAGTTCAACTTGATTATTCAATAAAAATTTGGCAAGAACTCCTGCAACATCATATTTTTGAGCTAAAATAATATTTATACTCATCCGATTTCTTTTAATCTGATGATTATATATTGCCAATATAATTAAGGTAGCAAAAATTATTAACAACCACAGTGCAATTATTGAACCAATTATAATCAAAATTACTAATAAAACTTTTGGCATTTTTATTCTCCTACTTCGTACTTTTTATATTAAACTCCGAAATTTAAAAATGCAATCTTATCATTTAAAAGGGTTAATTTTATTACCCTAAAATGATTAATATATATCCAATGAAATAGATATTTAAAAAAATGTCTTACTCACTGAGTTTTATTATGCGATAAAATATGAAATAAAGTGATTGTATTGATGTTAATTATTTTACAGATGTGCAAGTAAAATTTTTTAAATAAAAACAAAAGTTTCTAACAAAAGATAAATATTCACTTGAATTTAAAAATAAATTTTTGAATGTATGTGAAATTAAAAGAACAATACAAATATTTAAAGAAACTGGTCTGCTTAAAACAATTTTATAATTCAAAATAATTAATGACATTGCTCTTGATATGGGATACATTAGATAAATTATTGCAAACGCACTTTTTTTCTAGTATTATTTTAATCATTTGATTAAAATTAAAGTTGGAATATCAAGAAAGGACATTGTTTCAAATGCAATATAAAATCGGAGACATCGTACTTGGTACTGTAAGTGGTATCCAACCATATGGTGCTTTTATTAAATTAGACAACAATGAGCAGGGATTAATTCATATCTCAGAAATTTCTAGTTATTTTGTCAAAAATATTACTCAGTTTGTAACTATAGGTCAAAAAATTAAGATTAAAGTCATAGAAATTTTAGAGGATAAAAATCTCTATCGATTTTCTTTGAAACAAGTAGGAACCCGTTATCGGCAAAATGTCCGGAATTTCAAAAAAATTTCTAATAAAAAGAAAAGATTTAAAATTCCAGACGATCAGCAGGATTTCACCCCTCTTGAACAAAATTTGGATCAATGGATTAAGGAAGAATTAATAAAGATTGGAGAGAAAAAATGATTAAAATTGATTTAACACATACCATTAATAAAATTCCTTTAGAAGCTTATAAGCAAGATGTCAAAACTATTAATAAAGCTATAAATAATAAAACAGGTCTTGGAAATGATTTTTTGGGTTGGACAAGCTGGCCAAAAGATTATGATAAAGAAGAATTTGAAAGAATTATTAAAACCGCAGAAGTAATTAAAGCAAACTATGATATATTAGTTGTGGCTGGTATCGGTGGTTCCTATTTAGGGGCCAGATGTGCGATTGAGGCATTAAATGGATTATTTCCAACAAATAAGACTAAAGTTATCTTTATTGGTAATACCCTATCAAGCAATTATGTCCATCAAGTATTAAATTACTTAAAAGACAAAAACTTTGCAATTAATGTTATTTCTAAATCAGGAACTACGACTGAAACTTCAGTTGCTTTCCGTTTATTAAAAGAATTATTAATTTCTAAAGTTGGTGAAGAAGCAGCATGTAAAGCAATTTATGCCACAACAGATAAAGCTAGAGGTGCATTAAAACAAGAAGCTTCTCAAAAAGGTTACGAATCATTCGTAATACCTGATGATATTGGAGGACGCTACTCAGTTTTAACCGCAGTTGGTCTTCTTCCAATTGCCGTTGCTGGTTGTGATATAAGAAAGCTTATGGCTGGTGCTTATGATGCAATGATTGAATTTGATAATGAAGATATTATGACTAATTCCTGCTATCAGTATGCAGTAACCAGACATTATTTATACAATTGTGAAAAATCTGTTGAAATGTTTGTTACTTACGAACCTCAATTTACTCAACTTGGTGAATGGTTTAAACAATTATATGGTGAATCAGAAGGAAAGGATCAGAAAGGCTTATTACCAGATTCAGCAACATTTTCTACTGACTTACACTCTTTAGGCCAATTTATTCAAAGTGGTACTCCATTATTATTTGAAACTATTTTAATGATTGATGAACCAAATTATGATATCACCATCGAAAGTGATAAAAATAATCTTGATGGTTTAAATTACTTAGCGGGTAAAAAATTATCTTATGTTAATAAGATGGCATTTGAGGGAACTTTGTCTGCACATGTTGAAGATGGAAAAATTCCTAACATTGTTCTTACCCTTCCAAAAATGGATGAATACAATCTTGGATATTTATTTTTCTTCTTTATGAAAGCTTGTGCAATGAGTGCTTACTTATTAAAAATCAATCCATTTAATCAACCAGGTGTTGAAATTTATAAACAAAGAATGTTTAAATTGCTTGGTAAACCAGGCGTAAAATAAATGATGTAAATTGTGTTTTGATTATACTCAATGGTTTAATAATTTTTGTTAATCTAAAGTGAAAATGCAGCACTTTAAATAAAAAAATGTTATTTAACAAATCAAATTGTTCTTTAGTAATCCTTGATGATGTCTTGATTTATATATTCTATTAATCTGTTTAAATTCAGCAACTTTAGCTTAATATTTCATATTCTTTAAATTACATTTGTCA
>CANQDY010000091.1 GCA_947593895.1 uncultured Bacilli bacterium | reverse complement strand
TAATACTATCAAATTAGATGGCTTTGTAAGAGTAAAAAAAGAAGTAACACCCTAGTGATCCCGGCAAATCGGGGAATAAAGAGATAAATATTCCTAACGAGGAAACTATTTTATACGGAAAATCAGTAAATGATTTAGTAGATAATGTTTCTGTAGATGAAAATGGTAAAGTAACTGGTAACTTAAAGTACGTATTTAATTATACTGAATTTAGCAGTAATCCATCTGAACAAGAGGGAAATTATTTTCCATTTTCAATTGTCAAAACTGGCAAAAAAATGACTTTCAAAAAAAATGATGAAATAACCAAAGAAAATATCGATTTTGAAAAAGATAATGTTTTTAGAATTGAAAATAATTCAGATACATTTGAAGTATTAGTAGATAATGAGAGCATTGTTAAGTTTGATTTTACAGACGTTGTTTTAGAAGAACATGTCTGTAATTCAGATGGTATTGAGAAAGAATATACTCATGATGCTTCTCAAGCTTGCTATAACGAAAGAGTTTATTGTACAGAATGTGGTAAAACAATAAGTACTCACGCTCAAGGGCATTCATTTGGTGACGAAACAATTGAATATGCTCATACTAAAGAAGTTTGTTATACAGCAACTTCAAATTGTATGAATTGTAATGCTGAAAGAGTTAGAAGTGTTGGGCATGATTGGAATGAAACACCAGTTCCTTATTATGGAGTCTTTTATGAATGCAATCGTGAAAGTTGTGGTTATAGTTATACACATCAACATGTAGAGTCTACTAAAAAAGAATTTACTAATTCAAAAGACAGTTATTGTTATGCCGATATTACTTATTGTACAGAATGTAATAAAGAAACAAATAGGAAGGAAGTCCCTCATAATTTTAGTAAGTCTTATAACGATACTAAAACAAAAGTAACTTATGATTGTCAAAATCCAGATTGTGAAGTTAGTTATTCTGAAAATCATATGCATAGTTGGACAGTTGAAAGTTATGATGATGAAATTGAAAACTTAGTTTGTGATTGTGGCGAAACATCTGATAGAAGTCATACTTTGTCAAATGGTACTTGGGGAGAATGTAGTACTTGTGATTATACAAAAGAGTATACTGGACATTTTCATACTGAAGATCCTATTCCTACTATTGAAGAACCAAGTGAATTAATTGAAGATTATTGTTATATAGCAATATATAAATGTAAAGATTGTCATCAGGAAACTAGAAGAGTAACTGTTTTACATGATATTGATTATGATCATCCACTTGTATTAGGTCCAGTTTATGAATATCATTGTAAAAATTGTGATTATTATAAAACTGAAATTAAACTTCCAAATAATAATTTAGATAGTGCAAATTATGAAATTAATGAAGTTTCTAATTCAGAAACATCAAGTATTGCCAATGCAGAAACAAATGTAAAAGTTTCAAAAACTACTAAAACTACAAAAAAGAAAAAATAAATATAAGAAGGTGATATTATATGCTAAATAAAATTAAAGCTAGATGTTATATTTATTCAAATTTGTTTGACGATGAAATAAAATCATTAATTGAAGCCTGTATTTTAGATTGCAAAGAAACAGGTATAAATGAGGAAATTTTTAAGCCAAATGAAGAAGGTAAATATAATAATTTAGCTTTAAATTGTGTAACCAATTATGTTAAGGCTTATCGAGGAAATGATAGATCTGATACAGATAAATACTTAAAAATGTATGAAAGTATTAGAGATAAGATGTCATTGTTAAAAAATTATAAAACAGGTGATACTAATGAATAGTAATTGGAATCATGTAATATCATTTATTTCGTATCAAAAATTTAAAGATATTGATGGATTTGAAAACTCTAAGGAAATTCAATCAAATCCTATACCGGCTAATTTTAAATTTGTTACGAGGAAAGAAGAAGAGCATTCTGAAAAATTAGGATACAATGCTGATTTAATTGTTGAAATAATGCTTAATTCTTATCATGGTGAAGAGACTATTATTGATTTGGACACTAATAAAAAATATGCGATAAAAAGGACTTATTCGTCATCATCAGAAATATTAGAATTAACTGTTACTGATTTAACAAAAAGGCAGTCAAATGGCAAAGTTTGAAATAGTTGAACCATTAGAAATTGTTAAGGCGTTAGAAGAACTTGAGGATAGTGCAGATACAATATTTGGAGAAATGACTAATGCTGGAGCTAAAGTAGTTCATAAAAATGTATTAACAAATATGAAACGAGTTTTTAAAACAACAAAATCATTAGAAAAGGGTTTGAAAATAACTAGAGTTTATAAGACTCCTAGTGACGATGGAATAAATACATATATAGGATTTTATGGATATGATGGAGTTCCGACCAAAAAATATCCTCAAGGAACTCCAATTCCTTTAAAAGCCTTGGCAAGAGAATTTGGTACTCCAACAGAGGCTAAAAAGCCTTTTTTTCGCAAATCATTTAATAAGAAACAAATAGAAGATGAAATGTTAAAAGTTCAAAATAAATATATAAAAGGTGATTGAAAATGAATAGTGAATTACAAGTTATTTTAGGTGATGAAATAGTAATTGATGATTTAAAAATTCCAGTTGCTGAAATAAAATACACAGGTCATGAAACTACATATATTACTTGGTCAGTAATTGTAGAAACACCTGGATTAAATGCAAATGATGAAGATATAGCAAGTATTGTATCAGTAGATATTGATATTTTTAGTGTTAATAATTTTTTAAAAATAGCAAAGGAAATAAAAAGAAGAATGAAAGCCAATGAGTGGGTTTGGACAGGAGATAGTAAGGAATCTTTTGATGAAGAAACTGGTCTTTATTATAAAACCTGCACATTTGAAAAAGAAAGGATGATGTAAAATGGCTAGAATTGGTTTTAGAAAAGCAAAATATAATTTTCATGATAACGATAAATTAAAGGCTTTGGAAGAAGAAACGGTACCTAATTTTGAAAAAGTTGTTGATGAAAAGTTCACTCCCAATAATTCAACTGCTGAATTATTTGCTAACGACAGTTTAGCAGAATCAGATGATTCGTTTATAGATGGTACATTGAATATTACAATTGCAGATGATGAAGATAAATTTGTGGCAGGATTATTTGGCAATGATATTAGTGAAGAAGGCGAAGTTACAAGAAATGTTGATGACATTGCTCCTGAAATTGCTTATGGACATATAATTCCAAAAGTTTATAATGGCGAAAGAAAATATAAAGTTGAATTTTTCCCAAGAGTAAAATTTAAAAGTATTACAAGTGATAATAAAACAAAAGGTTCAAGTGTTGAATTTAGTACTTCATCAATCGAAGCAAAAGTAATGCGTTTAGAGAAAGCGTTTAATGGTCTTAAAGAAGGAGACTGGGAAAAACATGAAACTTTTGATTCTGTTCAAGAAGCTGATGAATATCTTGATAAATTATTAACACCAGTGGTATAAGAAGGAGGTCTATTGTGAAAGTTAAGGTAAAAAGTATTTTTGTTGATAAAAACGATATGAAAAAAAGATATAAAATAGGTGAGGAGTTAACTGTTTCAAAGGAACGTTATGAAGAAATAAAAGATTTTGTTGAATTAGTTAATGATTCAAAAGATAATAAACCAAAAACAGAAAGTCAAAATTGATTTTCTGTTTTTTTAACATAAGGAGAATTAGTTATGAAAGATAAAGTTGGTTATATTAAGACATCTAAAAGAGAATATCCAATTTGTTTTAATTTAAACGTATTAGAAGAAATTCAACAACAATATGGAAGTCTGTCCGCTTGGGGAGAAATTGTTGAAGATAAAGAAAAAGACAATATTAATATAAGAGATTTGAAAAATGGCTTGATGATTATGATCAATGAGGCTATCGATATGGCAAATGAAGATTTGCCTGTTGAAGAGAAAAAAGAATTTATCAATGAAAAACAAGTTGGAAGAATTATTTCGGAGGTAGGATTTGAAGAAACCACAAGAATTATAAAGAATTTAACAGTTGATTCAACTGAAGTAGATAATGATTCAAAAAACGAGTAATCCACGAGGAATACGATGATGAAATCGATTTCTCGTGGATTTATTTTGTAGGTCATACATTGCTCAGATATTCTGATAAGGAAATTGGCAGAATGACATATTGGAAGTTCAATAAATTATATTCAAATTTCAAAAATCATTATGATTTTGTTTTAACAGGTAAAAGCTATCGAGAACTTGCTGAGCTTGCAGATCACGATGGAGAATTTTTGCCAGATTAGAGAGGAGGTAGAATATGGCAGGAGCTAGTTTTGGAGGAACGGTTAAATTAGTCGGAGAAAGCGATTATAAAAAGGCTTTAAAAGATATAACTACTAATCTAAAGGTTTTGGGAAGCGAATTAAAAGTTGCTACCAGTACTTTTGACAAAAACAGTGCTAGTATAAATGATTTAAATCGTGTTAATGAAGTGCTTTCTAAAAGATTAAATGAGCAACAGAAAGAAGTAGATGCTACCTCTAAAAAATTAGAAATGATAAAATCCGAATATGGTGATAATAGTGAAATAACTAAACAATGGCAAATTGCTTTAAATAAAGCAACTGCAGAGGTTAATAAAACTAGCAAAGAAATTGACAAAAATAAAATGTCAATTGAAGCGATGGAAAAAGCAAATGTGTCAAATGTTTCTCAATTAAAAGAATTTTCGAAAGAAGAAAATAATGCAGGAACTAGCACTTTAAAGTTAGGCGATTTAATAAAATCTAATCTTATAAGTGAAGGTATAATTGCCGGATTTAAAGGATTAGTTAATGTGGTTAAAGAAGTCGGAAAAGAATTTATTAATCTTGGAGTAGATGCTGTTAAAGGTTATGCCGATTTTGAGCAATTAGAGGGTGGAGTTAAAACCCTTTTTGGTACAGAAGCAGAAAGTGTTGAGGAATATGCAACGAGCGTTGGGAAGTCAATCGAAGATGTAAAAGATGAATATGATAATTTATTAAAAGCTCAACAACAAGTTTTTGCAGATGCAAATAACGCTTACAAGGACGCTAATATGGATGCTAATCAATATATGGAAGTGGTCACATCCTTTAGTGCAAGTTTAATAAGTTCCTTAGATGGGGATACAGTAGCAGCTGCTAAAGCATCAAAACAAGCAATTACTGATATGGCGGATAACGCTAATAAAATGGGCACAGATATATCGATGATCCAAAATGCATATCAAGGATTTGCGAAACAAAATTATACAATGTTG
>CANQDY010000090.1 GCA_947593895.1 uncultured Bacilli bacterium | reverse complement strand
TCTGAATATATGTTCATCTCTTATTAAAAAAATTATTATAAAATGTTAGTTATAATCACTTACCTTGATTATTGTAAGATTTATTATTTATATAATATTGTGAATAAATAGGATTCCTATATAATAAAAAAATCACAATTACTTGTGACTTTTATTGATTAATTAATTTTATTTTGCTGATTATACATATTTTCAATATAAAGACCATATCCATACTCAACAGAATCAACTAATACATGAGTAACGGAACCAATTAATCGGTTATTTTGAATGATTGGAGAACCAGACATTCCAGAAAATACTCCACCGGTTTTTTCAAGTAATGTTTTATCAGTTATTTTAAAGGTAAAACTTTTTGTTTCTGATAAATCTTGATTTCTGGTTTCAGTAATTTTAATTTCATATGGTTTTACTTCGTTATCTTTAATACACGTCAAAACATATGCCGAATCCTTTTTTACTTCGTTTTGGAAGCCAATTTCATAGCTTTTTAACTTAGAAATATCATTATAGTATTTTCCAAACATTCCTTTATCGCTATTTAAAACTATTGAACCAACCTTACAATCTAACTTTGTTTGTGATATTTTTTCGCCTGGATGTTGGTTACTGCCCTTTGATATTGAAATAACTGGATTTGAATATATCTCACCATCAATTATATCAACTTTTTTCTTGGTATCTAAATCGACAACCTCATGTCCTAAGGCTCCATAAATCATTTTTTTGGGATCGATGTAGGTTATCGTTCCAACCCCAAGTACTCGATCTTTTACATATAGACCACTTTTTTTAACGTTATTAACTGAATAAATATTAAGCGTTTTGCTTAGGATCTGATTATTTCTAGAAATTTCTAAATTCAATTCTTCATTAGTCTTTATTTTTGAAACTAAGTCATTTAAGGATTGAACCTTTTGATTGTTAATTTTAAGAATGATATCTCCACATTTAATATCACTATTTTTTTCTGGATTATAAGAGCCTTTATCATGATTTACATCATAAGTTCCTGTGACTATTATTCCATTTGTATTCATTTTAAAAACAATATTTTCCCCTGATGGAATTAATTTTATCCGCTCTTGTTTAACATTAACTGGCGTAGTTAATAAAACAGTCATCGCCGCAATAGATGCAATCATTTTGTCCACCGCCTTTCAATGACTATTTTGTTGCTATTTATATCGAATAAACATCCAAAAATTGCTAATTACGCATAGATTCTATCATTTTTTTAGCGGCAATTAATGAAGTTTCATCAAATTCATCTCCAGAAATCATTAAGGCTATTTGTTTAATTACTTGCTCTTGATTTAACTCATTAATTTTAGTCTTAGTTGTTTGTTTATCATTATATTTACTTACAAAATATATATGATCACCAATTGATGCCATTTGTGGTAAATGAGTAATAACAATTACTTGACTACTTAATGACAATTCTTTAATTTTTTTACTTACTAATACTCCAATATGAGATGAAATACCAGTATCAATTTCATCAAAAATAATAGTACTTACTGGATTAAGATGATTAAAAACAAGTTTATATGCTAAATTAATTCTACTTGTTTCACCTAATGATGCAGTTTGATTTAATGGTAAAAATTTTGATCCCAAGTTAGCCTGAAGAAGAAAATCAATTTGATCTGAACCTGATTCATTTAATTGTGTTGATGAAACATTAACATGAAAAGTTGCATTATTTAAACCTAATGATTTAAAAATGTTATTCATATCATTTTCAAGATGCTCTTTTGTTTTGATTCTCTTCTGATTTAGTATCTTAGCTAATGAATTACATTTCTCAGTTAAGTTATTTATCAAATTTTCCTGATCTTTAAGACACTCCTCAATATTGGATATAAAATTAATTGATTCTTTTGCATTTTTTAAATATTCTAGAATTTCATTACTACTACGCCCATATTTTCGTCTTAAAGGACTTAATTCAAGTCGTCTTTCATTTAGATAGTCAATTTGACTTTTAGCTTCTTTAAATGTTGAAAATTCTTCTTTCAACGAGTTATACGTATCATCAATTTCATAATATAATGATTCAAATTTTTTTGCTAATGATTCAAATTTTTCATCATTTATCGCACTTATTTCTTTCTTTGCTTTATAAAGATGTTCATTTGCAAGTTGATAATTTTCTTCAAAGGATTGAAATTTTTGCATAATTTTTTCAAATGAGTTAAGCCTTGATAATTGTTCTTCAATTTCTTCGATTTCATTCTCTTTAAGATTAACTTTTTCAATTTCATTAATTTGAAATTTTAAATAATCAATATCATCAAATGAATTTTGCTTTTCCTTCATTTTTTGATAATTAATTTTCGCTTCACATAATTTGTGATACTCATTTTGATACTCTTTAAGTGCTTGATTAAATCGTAATGGTTTCAACATAGAATTTATGTCAGAGTATAAATCCAGATATTTTATTTGTTCGTGAGAGTCAAAAAAAGAATTATTTTTGTGTTGAGAATGAATATCGATAATATTTTCCATGATATCTTTAAGTATCGATTGAGTTATAACATGATAATTTATTCGACAAATTGATTTATTATTCTCTAAAGTCCTGGATACAACTAGTAGATGGTCATCTTCGATTAATGAATATTTTTCATTGATTGATTTGATTAAATTTTCATTTTCAATTTCAAAAGTACCTTCAACAAAAGCTTTTGTTTCTCCATTTCGAATTTTATCAAAATCAGATCGATTTCCCATTAATAAACCTAATGCATCGATAATAATTGATTTTCCTGCACCAGTTTCCCCTAATATGATGTTCATACCATTTTTAAAATTAACATCTAAATCTTCAATAATCGCAAAATTTTTAATTGACAAATTCAAAATCATATAATCACCTAATTTTCTACTAAATATTTACTAAAAATCTTCTTCTTGATTTTCTTTGATAATTGTAAATGTGCTTATAGCATTATCAATTTCACTTTTTAGTTCATTACTAAGAGTAATACATTCATTATAAAGATTTAATGCCTCATCAAGAGGTATAGATGAGTCTTGTAATTTATTAACAAGTTCATTTAAATGTGCCATTCTTTCTTCAAAACTCTTTTTATTTTCCATTTTTTTTAATCTCCTTTACATGAACTAAAAGTGTTCCATCTTTCATTTTTATTTCTAAATCATCACTTTTTTTAATTAATTTGACACTTTTTAATAATTGTCCGTTTTGATAAACTAATGAATAACCTTTTTCAAAAATCATATTTGGGTTTAGCATAGCTAATTTTTCTTTGATAAGAGAAATAGAATTGTTTAGTGAGGTCAATCTTCTATCAATTAAATAATTTGATGAATTAATAATGTTATTAATATTTAGTTTTATTTTATTTAAATAGTAAGTTGGATTATTTTTTTCAATAACGGATAACAATTGTAATAAATTGTTTTCCTTGGCATGAATTATGTTTTCAATTGATCCAGATGCACTAGTTATTAAACTATCAATTTGATAAATGAGTTCCTGTTTATTAATACAGCTATTCACACCAGCATCAGTTGGAGTTATGCAATTTAAATCACTGACTAAATCGACTAATGAGTTATCAATTTGATGTCCAATTGCGCTGATTAATGGCTTTTTAAGACTGTAACAACAACGAACCACACTCTCATCATTAAATGCTTTAAGATCTTCGTTTGCTCCTCCTCCACGAGCTAAAATTAGTGTATCGGCATCAGAAGAATCGGCTATCTTGAGTTGTTTAATAATGCTTTTTGGTGCATCACTTCCTTGAACAAGACAAGGATAAACATTAATAATGCATGGCCATCTTAAGTTAATTGCATGTCTAATATCTTGAACTGCAGCACCTGTTGAAGAAGTAATAACAGCAATTTTTTTAGGATATTGATTAATTTTTTTCTTTGGTTTATTAAATATACCTTCAGCATATAAACGTTTTTTTAATTCTTCTAATTCTAATAAGTATTTACCCTGTCCATATGGTTCAATGTTATATACATAAATTTGATAGGTGCCAAGTTTATCGTAAATACTTACTTTGCCAAAAATTATCACTTCGTCACCATTATTTATTTCTCTTTTTAAGCGATTTACGTAGGTTGAAAACATCATACAAGAAATCTTACTATTTTGATCTTTTAAAGTAAAATAGTAATGACCAGTATAATGTTTATTAAGATTTGATATTTCACCATTTATGTAAACACGAGATAAAAATATGTCTCCCTCAAAGAGATTTTTAATGTAATTATTCAATGTGGTAACATCATAAATTTTGTTTTCAATCATAGAACTTTATCTAATAATGCGTTAATAAATTTATAATCATTATCGTCAAGATACTTTTTTGCCAAGTTGACAGCAATATTAATTATTTCTGCTTTATTGCATTCCTTTGTATATGTATATTCACCAATTGCAAAAAGTAAAATTGCATGTGCGACTAAATTAATTCGATCTATTGTCCATTTAACTAAATTTTGAGAAATTATTGAGTCAATTTCATCTTGATGCAAAAAAGTTTTAACAACAACTTCACGAACAAAAACTGATATCTCATCATATGGAATATCAAATACATTTTCTAATTCTGTAACAATATCTTCACTATTCATTCTTTGATAAAAAAGATATTGATATACTGATAGCATAATTTTTTCTTGTTCTTGATTACGCGACAACATAATTACCTCAACACTTAAAAATAAGTCCAACGGACTTATATTATTGATACAACTTTAACTTTGATTGAAAAAGGAACTAACTCAGACATTGAGGTTAAATCTTCTGCAATTTGTTCTTGAATTGTAGTACAAATTTTATCAATGTTACTTCCTTGTTTAATTTTCACTTGTACATTAATTTGTAATTTACCATTTTCAATTTCACAAGAAATTGGTTTATGGAATGAAAATAGAAATTTATTATTTCTTTGATTTTCTGCAGTTTGAACACCTTGAATTTTGTTTGTCGAAATAGAAATTATTTCTTCAAAGCACTTCTTTGATATACCTAATTTTCCTCTTTTTGAATAGTCTTGAATGTAAATATAATCTGCCATATCCATCACCTAACTTGCAAAAATATTATAAATAAAGATTAAAAAAAAAACAACAAACATACGTTATTTATTCAAATATATGTTAATTATAAAAGCAAGTGCAACAAACAAAGAAAGAAAAGGGAAGAAAATGTTGCAAATAGAAGTAAAATTACA
>CANQDY010000089.1 GCA_947593895.1 uncultured Bacilli bacterium | reverse complement strand
AATGGGAGTATGGCGGAACTGGTAGACGCGTTAGTCTCAGAAGCTAATGAAGAAATTCGTACCGATTCGAGTTCGGTTACTCCCACCAAAAAAATGAATGCTTAGCTCAGTTGGGAGAGCGTTTCCTTCACACGGAAGAGGTCAAGAGTTCGAATCTCTTAGCATTCACCAATTGAATGTAAGTATGGTATGAAAATATCGTATTTTCTTATGATAAAACCATTAAAAAACAAAGTAAATTCATTTTATATCTGGAAAATGATTTTAGTCTGTCAACTTTTGAGGTTATAGGAATTGATATTAGTGCAATTTAAAAGATATTAATTTTGCAATATAGATTGAATTAGATAAATTATGAAAATAGAGTATGAATTATTTAAAAAATATCGTGTTGATTTTAATAAATTAGTCGAGTACGGATTTAGTATAAATGATGATCAATATTGTCTCTCTAAATCTATATTTAATGGTGATTTTGAAGTTAAAATATCTATCTCTCATGAAGGAGTTTTTAATACAAAAATTTATGATACATCCTATGGTGAAGAATATCTAAATCATAATATTTCTTCTATGAATGGTGAATTTGTTAATCAAGTCAGACAAGAATATGAAGATATATTAATTGATATAAGGAATAAATGTTTTAATAAATTACCATTTGTCTTTGATCAAACTAATCGGATTGTAAAAATGATTGAAAAAAAATATCATGATGTGCCTGAATTTGTTTTTAAAGATGATGATAATGATGGGATTTTTAGAAATCAAAATTCTAATAAATGGTATGGAATAATAATGAAAATTAATGGTAAAAAGATCGGATTAGATAATCGGGAAATAGAAGTAATTAATGTTAAATTAAAACAAGAATTAATATTAGATTTACTATTAAAAAATGGCTATTATAAGGCCTATCACATGAATAAAAAATATTGGATTAGTATAGTTTTAGATGATACTCTTAATGATATAGAGATTATGAATTGCATTGAGATGAGTCATTTTTTAACTTGCTAAAAAAGTTCACTTATAGTAGTATTATTTTGCAATGGGGGTGAATTACAAATGAAACATGACTCATTTACTCAAAATGTTAAAAATGAAATTGCATTATTTAATTATGATAAAAAGCAATATAAAGCTTTATTATCTGGTTTCATTAAAATTAATGGAGTAATTAATATTTCTGCAAAAGGAATAAGTTTATTTTTAAAAACTGAAAATTCAAAGATTGCAAAACTTATTTATCAAGCTTTCGTTGTATGTTATCAAGTTACACCAGTATTTTCTTATTCGCAAAAAATGAAGTTAGATAAGTGTGTTGTTTATAATTTACTTATTGAAAATAATGTTGAGGAAATTTTGAAAGATCTTGAAATTATGGAAGATTTAAATAAACAAACTCCAAGACATATTTTAAATGGCGAAGGAATTCGTTATTTCCTTTCTGGAGTATTTTTAGCATCAGGAAGTGTCAATTCTCCTACAAGTAGCAACTATCATCTTCAAATTATTGTACCAACATTAGATGATGCGAAATTTTTAATTAGAATACTTGGTCGCTTTAAAGATGATAAAACAATGGATTTCAAATATATAGTTAGGAAAAATAAGTATTTAGTTTATTTAAAAAAAGCTGATCAAATTTCAATATTTTTAGCAATTATAAACGCTCATGATTCAATGCTAAATTTTGAAAATGCCAGAATTGAAAAAGATTTTGTCAATAGCGATAATAGAGTTCAAAATTGTTATAATGCAAATTTCCAAAAAATTATAAACAAAGCTAATCAGCAACTTGAAGATATTAAAACGATTAAAGAAAAGAATGAATTTATTCATCTTTCAAATTCTGAACAGGAATTGGTTAATACAAGAGTTAATAATCCTGAAGGTGCTTTGTCATTTTTAGTTAAAGAACTTGAAAAACAGGGAATTAGCATGTCTAAAGCAAGTGCAAGCCGTATATTTAATAAGCTTCACGATTTGGCAAATTGTTTAAGGAGTAAATAATGAATATTTATGTTCAACTTGGTAAAAGAATTGCTTATTTAAGAAAAAAGAAAAAAATGTCGCAACTTGACTTAGCTATAACTGCAGATGTTAATAAAAATTATGTATCTGATTTGGAAAGAGGGAAAAGGAATCCGACATTAATGATTCTAAATCGTCTTAGTAAGGCTTTAGATGTTGATTTATCAATTTTACTTCAAGGAATTAAAGATTATACTTTTGAGGATATTGTTTCAACAATTTCATCAATTAGATGATATTCTAATGCTTCCTTGCTATTTAAAAAGAAATTTCGATCACAATCTTTTGTAATCTTTTTTAATGTTTGATTAGTATTCTTGGCTAATATTTGAGTTATTTGTTCTTTTAAATAAGCAAATCTTTTAGTCATAATTTCAATATCTGAAACTTGTCCATTTGTTCCACCTAATGGCTGATGAATCATTATTTCACAATTCTGGTATGCTTTTCTTAATCCTTTGTCGCCACTGGATAAAAGCAATGCTCCCATTGAGGCGCATAAGCCTGATCCGATTGTTTCTATTGGACACGGTGAGGCTTTCATGGCATCATAGATTGCTAGACCAGAATTGACTTCACCTCCTGGCGAATTGATATAAATTGTAATTTTTTCTTTTTGTGATGCGGCAGATAGATAAATAATTTCTGAAACAATCATACTCGCTAAGGCATCGTTAATTTCTCCAGTAATAAAAATAATTCTTTCACTTAATAGCATAGAATATAGATCATAGACTTTATTTTCATCTTTTCCTGGAATAGTAACTGAAGGAATGTAGTTCATGTTTTTATCCTTTCTAATATTAATAATATTCATTCTAATTATTTATTATGGTAGTTTTTGCTTTTTCTAAACCTAAATACTTATAAATATAATTTATAATTATTAAATAATTTCTTTTTTAATCGATAAATATTTACTTATTGATTTGAAAAAATGTATAATGACTTTGTATGTAAAAAGGAGAAAAAATTTTTATGAAAAATGTTAATGATTTACAAGTTAACGGAAAAGTCGTATTAGTTCGTTGCGACTTCAATGTCCCTCTAAAAGATGGTGTTATCAGAGATGACAATCGTATTGTACAAGCTCTACCAACAATCAAAGAATTACTTTCAAAAGGAGCAAGAGTTGTTTTAATGTCTCACTTAGGAAAAGTAAAACATAAAGAAGCACCAGAAGTAGTTGAAGCTCAAAAAGTTAAAAACAACTTAGCACCAGTTGCTAAGAGATTGAGTGAATTATTAGCGATGGATGTGAAATTTTGCTCAGTAACTCGTGGTGATGAATTAAAATCTATGGTAAGTTCTTTAAAAAATGGAGAAGTCTTATTAGTTCAGAATACTCGTTATGAAAAAGGTGAAGAGAAAAATGATCCTGAACTTTCAAAAGAATGGGCTTCATTATGTGATGCGTTTGTAATGGATGCTTTTGGGTCCGCACATAGAGCACATGCATCAACTTATGGTGTTCCAGAAGTATTAAAGGCTGAAGGGAAACAGGTTGCAATTGGTTACTTAGTGGAAAAAGAAGTTAAATCATTATCAAAAGTTGTTAATTGCGAAGATCGTCCATATATCGCTATTTTAGGTGGATTTAAGGTTTCAGATAAGATTAAAGTTATTAATTCTTTATTAAAGAAATGCGACAAAATTTTAATTGGTGGTGCAATGGCATATACTTTCATTAAAGCATTAGGTGGAAATATTGGTAATTCACCATGTGAAGAGGATCAACTTGATTATGCACGAGAAATGTATGCTTCTGGAAAAATTTTATTGCCAGAAGATACAAAATGTGCGAATGATTTTGACAATCCAACAGAAACAAAGATTGTTGATTCTAAAGATATTCCAGTCGGATTCCAAGGATTAGACATTGGACCAAAAACAATGAAAAAATATGAGGCTGAAATTGCAAAAGCAAAAACTATTTTCTGGAATGGACCAATGGGTGTATTTGAAAAAGAGGCTTATCAATCAGGTACAATTGCTGTTTGTAAAGCATGTGCTGAATTAAAAGATGCATTTACTGTTATTGGTGGTGGCGATTCTGCTGCAGCATGTAAACAATTTGGATATGCGGATAAATTTTCACACGTTTCAACAGGTGGTGGAGCATCGCTTGAAATGATTGAAAATGATGGTCACTTGCCTGGAATTGATATAATCGGATAGTTTTATGAGAAAGAAATTATTATTAGGAAACTGGAAGATGAATAAAACAATTGGCGAAGCAAAAGAATTTGCTTTAGCTAGTCGTTCTATTGTTGAATTTGCTCATGCTCATAATGTTTTAGTTGGAGTGGCCCCAACATATTTATCATTAAAGACAGTAAAAGATAATGCAAAAGATATGATTGTGGCAGCTCAAAATGTTCATTTTGAAGATAAAGGAGCATTTACAGGAGAAGTTTCTATTCCAATGCTAAAGGATATTGGAATTGATTGGGTTATTATCGGTCACTCAGAAAGAAGAACATATGATAATGAAACTAGTGAAAAATGTAACAAGAAAATTGTTAAATTAATTCAAGAAAATATGACTCCAGTTTATTGTGTTGGTGAAACTTTGGCCCAATTTGAAAAAGGTGAAACAAAAAAAGTTGTAGAAGAACAATTAAGAATTGGTTTAAATTTATTATGTTCATCATGTATTAAAAATGTTGTTATTGCATATGAACCAGTATGGTCAATTGGAACGGGAAAAAATGCATCTCAGGAAATTGCTCAAGATGTTTGCCATTTTATTAGAAATATTATAAAAGATATGTATGGTGATACTGCTGCTGATGAAGTATTAATTTTATATGGAGGATCAGTTAAACCAGAAAATATTAAATCATATTTAATGTCAAATGATATTGATGGAGCTTTAGTTGGTGGGGCATCTTTGAAAATTGATTCTTACCAAGCTATGGTAGAAAATTTAGTAAAATAAAAAATTAATTTTTGAATTAATCAGGTAATTTGTTGAAAATTGCCTGATTTTTTAGTTTATAAGACAACCTATGTATCTTTATATAATAAAGATATTTATTATAAAAAATTTTTTCAAAGTTAAAGTAACTATTTTTATACATTATGCGTTTAATTGTATAATTAACAAAAATTAAAAAAAGTGTTAAGTGACAAAGTTATTGCAACGAAATAAATAATTTTGATGAAAACATAGAAAAATAATTAATCTGTTGCAATA
>CANQDY010000088.1 GCA_947593895.1 uncultured Bacilli bacterium | reverse complement strand
CCCTCTTAAAATCATCAACGACATGTGCCCTTGCACCTGTTGCCTTATCTTGTAATAAGGTTGCAAAATATTCAACTGAGCAATCTGCACCATTAAGTTCATCAATAACTTCCTCAGAGGCTTCTACCAATGAGTCTATTCTTTGCTGAGCATCACTATTAAATCTACTTTCAAATGCTTGTTGCTCTTTTTCACTTGCCGATTGAGTACGATATTCTTTTAATCCAACAATATCAGTTGAATAGATTGTTGATGAACCAGTATATACTGGATCCAGATAGACATATAAATTAAATAAAACATCCTTAATGGTTAATGGTGAACCATTTGAAAATTTAACATTGTTCTTTAAAACAAAACTATAGGTTGTTGTTTGGTCAACATCTTTTTCTCCTACTGTAACAGTATCGTAATCTAAAACAACAACAGGTTCATTTTCACCACATGTAACATTTCCCTCTTTATCATTTCCTAACATAGAAATTTGTGTCATTCCTACAACACTACTATCGGTGCCACTGGTTGAGAAAAATGGATTAAATACACCATCAACTTCTTGAATAGATAAATTTAATGAATCAATTTCATTATCATATCCACCACTTTTTTTACCACCACAACAAGTAAGTGATGTGGACATTCCTACAAATAAACTTAAAATTAATAAATTTTTTATTTTTTTCATTTTTCTGAATTCCTTTCTTTTTATTTGTTATCTGTAACTCTGTTATCTGTTATATCTATATTTATTGTGTTATTAGTAATTGCTGAATCTTTAATAATTCCACTTAACACATCTGTATTTAATTCAAGTTCTTGATTAGTATCTTTATCAATTACTAGATTAATAGCAATCGTAACATTTTCAATTGTCGAATTGGTGATACTTCCTGCAAGAGGATTAAATACAAACTTACTAAACCCAGTATATTTCTCAGCTTTAATATTGATTGAACTTTCAAATGTAACATTTTTTATTGTCGCACTATTAAGTTTTGAGAAAATGCTTGCATAAACAAATCCGTTTTCTCCACTGCCATCATAATTACTAGTTAAAGCAGTCTTTTGGGTACTATAATCGATTTCAAAATTTGAAATTTTATGTCCATTACCTTCAATTATTCCTTTATATTCATAGATACTAAATTTTTCATCTTTATCAAAAACAATATCATTTAATAAGTATAAATTCTTAGTTTTATATCGAACCAAATCGTTAGAGGTTTTGATTAATCTAAAATCATCGTTTAGGACATCAACATAGATTTTAACAACTGTGCTGACATCTCCACCTGGATGAGTAGTTTTTAAATCAAATGGATTTCCATCTTTATCTTTTAAACCAACGATATTACCATCATCACTCTTATAAACTAAAGCGGTTTTCCCTCTTGCCAGATTTGGATTACCACAAATTGTATTCGCGGTAGATTCAAATGTAGCTCCTTCCTTAGTTGTATAACTTTTCAGTACTTTTTCACTCCCATCTGAATCAAAATAACAAACATCAAATGTATAAGTAACTTCTTTTATCCAATTTGCATACAATGTAACGCCATCAATAGTCATTTTATCAGTGTTGAAATTCCAAGGATCAGAATAAGTAATCACTCCATCAACTTCTTTTTTCGTTTGGTACCATCCTTCAATTAAATAACCATATCGATTGATTTTTTTATTATCATCACTAACAAGACTATTGGGATCTGCAATATAGGTCGATGAATTAATATCAGGAAGATCATAAATATAAGAAATTTTTTCTTTTGCATTTAAGCAAGTCCCACCTTCAAGATAAAAGACTGCTGTAGCTCTAGGAGTTTTGTCTTTCTTTACGCATCCAGCTAATGCCATTGTCATAAGAAAACAAACTAATAATGGTTTCATTAACATTTTATTCATTTGTCTTCCTCCGTTTCTAAAATAATAATCTTTGTTATTATAACAAAGTAGCGTTCTAAAAACTATTAAAATTATTTATTTTTTTTAATTTTTTCGAGAAAAAAAACATATAATATATTAATAAAATAATTTTTTTTAATTTAAAGCAAAATATTTAAAAAACAATTTATAAAATTAAATAAAAGTTCGATTGATATTTTTTAAAAATATACTCTATTTTAGTTGTAATATATTAATTTTAAGTTCAATTAAAATATATGAAAATTATATAAACTAAATACTGCATGAGGCCTATTATAAATAAATCATTATATTTTTATTATGCAGTTAGACAAAACTAACTTTTTTATATTTTTTTATTGACACAAAAACAAAATGTACTATAATTATCTATAGTTAGTTACGGCTAACTATTATTTTTTAAAATAAGTTCGCATAAACTAACTAGGAGGAAGCAATATGCAATTAGCAATCGCACCAATCGGAAAAAATTTAAGAATTATTCGTTTACTGACTGATGATAAAATTAAAAAACATTTGGAAAGCATCGGTATTTGTGTCAATAATTCAATTAAAATTCTATCTCAATCAGGAGGAAATTTAATATGTATTGTTAAAGATTGTCGCCTTGCTCTTGATCGAAATATTGCAACCAAAATTCTTGTTGCGTAATGAAAGGAAGGATTGATATGCAAAAGAAATTGAATCAATTTGAAGTTGGCGAGACTGGCCACATTATTCATGTTGAAGGAAAAATTAGACGTCGCTTATTTGACATGGGAGTTACTCCTGGAGCAAAAGTAACATTAAGAAAAAAAGCTCCTCTTGGCGATCCGCTAGAAATCACTATTCGAGGATATGAACTAACATTAAGAAAATCAGAAGCCATGTATGTCACTATGGAAACTATACAGGAGGATGCACAATGAAACATTTTGCATTAGTAGGTAATCCCAACAGTGGAAAGACTACTCTATTTAATTCATTGACTGGTTCTACGGCACATGTAGGAAACTGGCCTGGTGTAACTGTTGAAAAAAAGAAAGGAACCTACAAAAAATTAAACGAACCGATAAGTATTATTGATTTACCTGGTATTTATTCGTTATCTCCATACACTTCTGAAGAAGTAATTTCTAGAAACTACATTTTAAATGAAAGACCAAATTGCATTATTAATGTTATTGATGCAACTAATCTAGAAAGAAATCTGTATCTTACTACTCAATTATTAGAAATAGATGTACCAATCGTTGTTGCACTTAATATGATTGATCAAGTTAATAAAAATGGTGATCAAATTAATGTTGAAGAACTCGAAAAAAAATTGGGGGTTACCGTTGTAGAAATTTCTGCTTTAAAAGAAAAAAATATTGATGTTTTAATGGAAAAAGCTTATAAAGAATCGTTTAAAAAACGTGAAGGAAGAACCATTATTGATGATAAAGATTTATCAAATTTAATTAACAAAATCAAAATAGCATTTGAAGAAGAAAAAGTTGAAAATCCATTATTTCATTCATTAAAATTAATTGAATTAGATGAACTTGAGAAAAAAGATTACGGATACTTACTTCCAATGGTTGATGAATTTAAAAACACATTTAAAAATGATTTATTTGGAACTGATTTTGAAGCCTTAATTGCCGATAGTAGATATAAATACATATCCCAAAATTTTTCACCTTTATTAATTAAAAAGCAAAAAAATAAATTTGAAACTAAATCCGATCGAATTGATCGAATTTTAACTAATAAATGGGCTGGAATTCCTATCTTCTTAGTAATTTTATTTTTTATTTTTCACTTAACATTTTCAGAAAATCTATTCTTTTTGGGAGGTCTATTTAAAAATGTTGCACCTTCATTTGAAGGAAGTATATTTGAAGGACTTCTATGGACTAAAGAAGGTATTAATTCTCCTGGAGTAATTTTAACTAATTTTTTGACTTCGATAACCGATTGGATTAGCTCATTAATTGAAAATGGCTTGGATAATCTAGTTGAATCAAATGCAATAAATCCTGGAATTGCTAGTTTCATCAATAATGGCGTTGTTGGTGGGTTATTTGCAGTTATTGGATTTTTACCTCAAATATTATGTTTATTCTTATTCTTCTCAATTTTAGAAGACAGTGGATATATGGCCCGTGTTGCATTTATTCTTGATCGTATTTTTAGAAGATTTGGTCTATCCGGTCGTTCATTTGTTCCGATGATTATGGGATTTGGATGTTCGGTTCCTGCGATGATAAATACTCGTACTTTAGCGGACGAAAATGAGAAAACCGCAACAATTAGAGTCATTCCTTTCTTTAGTTGCGGTGCAAAATTACCAATTTTGACTGCAATTGCTGGAGGAATCATTTCATTAGTAAATTTAGGAAATGTTGATTTTATTACTTATAGTATGTATTTACTTGGCATGGTCGTTGCAATTGTAACTGTTATCATTATGCGACATACCACAATGAAAGGTGAAGTGCCACCATTTATTATGGAACTTCCAAGTTACCATATACCTCAATTTAAAGCATTAATGCTTCATCTTTGGGATAAAACAAAACACTTTGTCAAAAAAGCATTTACAATCATTTTAGCTTCGACCATTTTCATTTGGTTCTTACAAAGTTTCTCTTGGAACTGGACTTATCTACCAGAAGAAGAAATGAGTAAATCAATTCTTGCTTCAATTGGTCAATTAATTCAACCTATTTTTACTCCTCTTGGATTTGGTTCGCAATTAACAAGTGTTGGATGGGTCTTTGCCGTTGCAGCAATAACAGGACTAGTTGCAAAAGAAAATGTCATTGGAACCTTTGGGGTTCTAGCTGCGGCAATAGTGATTGGATTTGTTCCACCAGAAGATGGAACCGAAACAATCGAAGGACTATCCGCTGTCAAAGCATTAATCGATACGACTGGAATCACTATTCCAGCTCTCCTCTCATTTATCGCTTTTAATATGACAACTATTCCTTGTTTTGCGGCAGTAGCAAGCGCTAAAGCAGAACTTCCAAAAACTAAATTTAAAGGAACAATTATCTTCTGGTTAGTTACCTCATTTATATTATCATGTGCAATTTATACTATTGGAACTTGGTGGTGGACATCATTTATCTTTATAGCAGTTCTAGTAATTGCATGTTTTGTAATCAAATTTGTTAATCAATATTTAGAAAGAAGAAATTAAATGCTTAATATATTAATTATTTGTCTTGCAATCATCTTTGTCACATCTATTATTGGAAATCAAATATATCGCAAAATAAAAAAATTACCAACTGATGATTGCTCCTGTTGCAAGAAAAAATGTTGCATAAAAAATGGTTCTGATTTGATTAAAATGTGGAATAAAAATAATACTCATCACTTAGACTAAAGTCTTTTTAAAAGAAATTATAAAAAATATAAAATAGCTTGTAACCTTTTAGGTATTGTTAAACTTCTATTTCTTAAAT
>CANQDY010000087.1 GCA_947593895.1 uncultured Bacilli bacterium | reverse complement strand
TTTAACACTTTTTATTACAATTCATATTGCAACACCTTTTTTCGTCATGTGTTGCTTTTTCAATTTAGATTAACAATATGAAAAGTTTAAAGTCTTTTTAACATTTAACAAAATAGAGAAAGGTGTGATATAATTTTTTTATTAATAGGAGGGTTTATGTGTACTGCATTGACTTTTAAAACAAATGAACACTATTTCGGAAGAAATTTGGATTACGAGTTTTCTTACAACGAAATGATTACAATCACGCCGAGAAATTATTTATTCAAATTCCGTAGCATGGACAAAAATTCCAAGCATTATGCTATGATAGGCATGGCTTTTGTTCAAAATGACTATCCACTATATTATGATGCTACAAACGAGAAAGGTTTGAGTGTAGCGGGCCTAAACTTTCCAGGCAACGCGTTTTATCCTAAGAAAGTTAAAGGCAAAAACAATGTTGCACCGTTTGAATTTATTCCTTTTATCCTTGCAACTTGCAAAAATGTGAAAGAAGCAAGAAAGGCGATTGAAGAAATGAACATTTATGACGAGAATTTCTCTGTTGCTTTGCCACATTCACCATTGCACTGGCTTGTCAGCGATAGCAAAGAAAGTATTGTTGTTGAGCCATTGAAAGATGGATTAAAAATTTACAATAATCCTGTTGGTGTTTTGACAAACAATCCAACATTTGATTTTCATTTGACAAATTTAAACAACTATATCAACACTTCGCGAGAAGAACCATTAAACCGATTTGCGCAAGACTTTAATCTTGTGCCGTATAGTCGTGGTATGGGTGGAATTGGTCTTCCTGGGGATTTGTCATCAGCTTCAAGATTTATTAAAGCAACTTTTACAAAGCTCAATTCAGTTTGTGAGAAAAGTGAACTTGAAAGCGTCAATCAATTTTTCCATATTTTGACATCCGTTGAGCAACAAAAAGGTTGCTGTAAAGTTGAAAAAGGTTTTGAACACACCATTTATTCTTCGTGCTGCAATACCAATAAAGGAATTTATTATTACACAACATACAACAACCGTCAAATTGTTGGAGTTGATATGCGCAAGGAAAATTTGAACTCTTCAAATCTCAAATCATATCCGCTTATCAAGCCAAAACATTTGTTTATGCAAAACCAATAACAATCTGTAATGAATGATTAAAACAAACTACTGTTTAGCAATTGTTTATTTTATACAAATACAAATTAATATGCCAATTACCAATATTTTATGTTAATTGACTTAAAAAAATTATTAAATTTTCGTCCACCATATGTAATATTTTGTATTAGATGATTTAATTTATTATTCAATATAACTACTATAAATAAATATTAATAAAAGAATTTAAAATATTGCTTAATCTCAAATTTTAGGAGCAAGTGCAAAGCTATTGGCGGAGAAAGAGAGATTCGAACTCTCGCGGGACATAAATCCCCTATCAGTTTTCGAAACTGACCTCTTCAACCACTTGAGTATTTCTCCAACAAAAAAAATTATATCAAAGTTCATTCACACAATAAATAACAAAATTTTTAAATAATAAATTATTTATTATTTTTAATTAATAAGGTAAAATAATCAGTAGCAAGGAAATTTAAATATGGAATGGATTAAGGATATAGTAATAAATTATTTACCAAAGTATTGGCCTTTTCTTGCGATTGCGCCACTATTCATTGCTTTATTATTATTTTTTATTCACATTTATAACTTAAATAAGCACAATAAAAAATATCTTCGTGAACTTACATCAGGAAAAAATAATATACGTTTTTTTACCATTCACTATAAAGAAAATTTTATCTATGTTGTGGATAAAAAAGATTTTAAAGGTAAGAAAAAGCAAACTTTTAAGTGGTTTTACAGTGGTTTTGTTGATGAAGATAGTATAAAAGTTAAAGTTTGGATTAACGAATTAATCAATAATGATTTTAAAGCACAAGAAACATTAGAAGTTCACTCTCTTGTTGGAAAAAGTAAAAATCTTCTTTTTTCACTTCTTGTTTGCACTGGCATTGATCGTGAACTTGGAATTATTCATCTTGAATCTCATCTTTATTCAAACATTAAAAGTAAGCGAATTACTAAAGAAAAGAAATTACCTATTGTAACAAATAATGAATTATGTAGTTATTATGAAAATCTGAAAAAGGAAAAAGTTAATCTTTACTTAATTAAACTATTCATCATTGACTCAAACAAAAAATTTAATTCTCTTTCTAATAAAGTATTAATGACTTTAATTATGAGTCGTATAAAAAAATTTTTAAATTCAAATATGAAGATGTGTTTATCGGAAAATAATGAGATTTTGATTTTAGAAAGACATACTCGTGGAAAATCTAAATCAATTAATTTTGCAAATAAAGTTGCAAAAGAAATATCTAAAATACTTTATCTGAATTCGATGAATGAAGGATACCAATACCGAATTAGTATCGTTACTAAGTCAACTGGTATTATATTTGATGAGTTAACCTTGTTAGCAAGAAAAATGACTGCAAATTTAAAAAATGATGACAAACAATATGTCATCTACAATTCACAAAACACGGAAAATAAAAACTCAAAGCAAATTATTTCAGAAAAAATTAAATATTTGATTAAAAATGAGTTATTTAATGTTGAATATACTACTTTAGTCAACTGCACTAATGGGCATATTGGAGGATTTTACACCCATTTAGAAATTAAAAGCACGCTATTTAATTCATCTGTTGAAGTTGAAGAGTATGCATTCAACAATGGATTAATTCACGACTTGCTTGCAATGCTTTACTACAAAGTTAACTCAGTCTATATTAATAAATACTTTTTCACCAGAGAAAAAAGAAGGCTATTTATCGATATTAAAATTCAATATTATGAAGAGGTCATCTCAGTTGTCAATTCAATTGAAACGCCTGAAAATGTCAAGACAGTATTTGTTTTTAAAGATAAAGACATTAACAAGGAAGCAATGACAAATAATAAATATCTCATTGATGTTTTAAATAGTTTAAGTCAAAATTCAAGAATTAGATTGGGTCTTGAATTCACATCAACTTCCCTTGAAATGAGTGATGAGATCTTAAAGAAATTTAACTACTTTATCTTTAACTTTAAAGAATCATTCCCAAATTTATTATCATCAACACAAGAACAAATCTTGATTCAAAGTTTAGTTAATACTTTAATGGAATACTCTTCTATTCAATTAACAGCGGTCAACTTAACATCATGGCAAGCAATTGAATATTTTTCTTCGCTTGGTTTTAAATATGTATCTGGTCCTTATTTTGGTCAGGATAACAACAAATTACCAACAATTGAAACAAAAAAAATTAATAAATTAGTTTCTTTAAATGAATAATACTATTGTAAAATCACATTGTAATAACTAAACTCTATAAGTGCTGAACTCCACTAGTCATGGATTGTTTGACAACCACGTTCGGCACTTTAGCTACCATTAAATGAGCAACATACTATCTTTTCATCAAATCTTCATTTTTTTGATTCATAATAGATTTTTACATTTTTTTATTAAATTACACTCTCGATACAAAATATTTTTTTGTCAATAATCCCTTGTGTTTTCTATCAAACTTTTCAAATATCTATTAAATTTGAAACTGATAGTTTTGGTGACATAATTATTAACATATCATTTTATATGCTTTTATTATTTCAACATTTTGTATATGCATATAACTTCCTTATTATTTATTCTATGTCAGTCTGGAGTTTTCAATATATCAATTTTCTACAATATTTTAATACAATAATTATATGATATATATGCCTCCACTTGTATATGACAGATTCAAAATTCATCTATAATAACACTTCGTTTACATAATTTGTTTACCTGATTATAATTATCATATCATGATTTTTTTATCTTTAATCAAAGTTTAACATTTTTTCATGCTTGTTAACATAAGGTTTTTATCTTATTAAAATATAATAAAAAATAATCCCTTTTATAGGATTATTTTTCTTCTATCACATCAAGTGAAGACACAATATCAATCATTTCGCTTACTTTTAGTGAGTCTGAATAAACTTCATATTTAATTCCATTGTAGATGTAAGTCAAGTAGGAATTATTATAAAAACCAATTCCCCTATCAAAATTAACTAATGTACCATTTACCGCTGAGTAGTTAATTTCCTCATTTTCTTCAATAATACTTTGAATTATCGTAAAGTTTTGATTTCCTCTATATGCAAGAATATAAACTGTTTTTCCATCGACAGTAGCTTCAGTTTGTTGACTTAATTCACTATTGATTAAATTACTAACTACTTTAAATGGTAAATCTTCTTCCGAACGATTGATATCTACAGCACTTTCCTTTGCTTTGTTCATGCAAATTTCAACATTAAAGTCTTCATCTTCAAAATTTACATCGAATTCAACTTTTGTAAAATTGACTGAGCATACAATTGAATTATTACTATCATATATATTAACCCAAACTGGCTTAAAATCAGTAGATAATTTTACATCTTCTTTTACCCAATTAGGAGAATTTTCATATTTTGGTGCAAAGCTTAACACATATCCATCACTAACTTTTTCTAGGTTATACTCGCCTTCTAATGCAGATAACATTGAATGATATAGATATGGTTTTTGTCCATTTAACGGATAATCGCCTTTAAATGAGTAAACTTGGTTTAAAGCAGGAGTTAAAACAAATACTCCTTCCTTATTTCTTAACATAATTTGCTCTTGATTTATATTTTTATCTAAAATAGAAATTTTAAATAAATCATTTTCGCTATCTTTTTTATAATCAACCTGAACAAAAAAACTTCTTTTATCGTCACTGGAACTAATTTCCATATTAGCCTCCATATGATACGATGTTAAATTATCCTTTACATCCATCATTTTCTTAGGTGTATTATCTTTATTAAAAAATAATTTAAATCCTGCCAGAACTAGGACGAGTACAGCAAGAACACCAGCAACAATTTTTTTAATCATATATTATTTCACCCTCACCATAACTTATGAACATATGCCTCAAAATATGAATAAGAAATATGCAAAAAAATGAATAAGTCTAATTTTACTACACATATTAGTTATTAGGAGGCCTTGAGATGAATATATTTCAGAAAATTTGTCTATTCTTTACCATTGTCGGTGGCATCAACTGGGGACTAATTGGTTTATTTGACTTCAATTTAGTAAGTTGGATTACTATGGGGGAAAACATTTTTACCCGAATTATCTATGTTGTCGTCGGCATTTGCGCAATTATTAACATTTTAGTCTTCTTTTATCGCCTAAAACCCATGGGTAAAGACATAGAACATACTGTTTAAGAAAAATGCATATTGAAAGTTCAATATGCATTATTTTTTTCCCTGAGAAGTTCGAATACTTCTTTTATATATATTTTGAACTAGTGTTTCAAGTTGTAAGGCATCAATAAC